>JAICHZ010000001.1 GCA_025924655.1 Pseudonocardiaceae bacterium
ACTCGTGGCGCCGGTCACTGAATTAGACGCCGTGAACAGTCCGTTATCGATCGATTCGAGTGCGCGAACAATGCCGATCAAGAAGCCGATGACGACCACCACGACGATCAGCCCGAGCGTAGTGAAGATCCACAGAAACCGTGCGAAGGAATTCGCGAGCAGCGAGGGCGAATCGGTTACCGACGATGTAGAGACCCGGTGCGCGCCAGCGCGCCACTGTCCGCCGGGTGTTGTCGCTGCTGAAGGTGGGTTGCCTGATCGTCGGCGTGCCAAGTATCGCTTTATCATTCTCGGCCCTCCCAGCACGGCGTGTCGGCGGATTGATCAGATTCCAGGCGGACCCTAACATCGAGACAGCGAGGCGTCAGTTCAGCATTGATTAGCTGGTTGAGGCGGTTTGCCCGGTTCGGTCTTAAAGTTTCTACTGGTGACAATGTTGCTATCAAGTCACCGTTGCGTTGGCTGCGTCTACCTTTATGCGGTCAGACTCCGGTCCGCAGCCCCTTGCGACGATGGGCTTCGCTCCATGGGTGGCCAGCCAGGGTGCGCGACGGCGACACCGTGGCGTTTCGCCGCGTCCAGGATCCGCTCGTCGTAGCTGACCATGGAGCCGAGCGCTGGCCCGAGGCGCAACGCCGAAGCCAGGTGCACCGCGTCCAGGCTGCGCAGCTCCGCCGGGTCTAGCCGGGCCGCCTCGTCAGCAAGGGACACGTCGAGCTCGACTACCGACACTGCGGCGAGCAGGTCGAGCGCAAGGTGCGCCGCGTCCGGGTCGGTACGGGCGATCGCGCTCAGGACCTCCGTGCGGGCGAGCACACTGGAAACCACTACCGGTTCGGGCTGCGCGCCGAGCCAGGCCTCAAGGTCCCCGCTCTCTGGCTCGTCGATCACGAGCCGCCACGTCCGTTCCGCGAAGCGGAGCTTGCCGGCAGCGATCAGTTCGGCGACCGTCACCCGTGACTCGGGCAACGGGACGAGCATCGCGATCGGCCGGCCGCGGTCGGTGATCTCTATCTGCTCGCCTGCACGTGCTCGCTCCAGGTAGCTGCTGAGCCGATCGCGCAGCTCTCGGACACCAACGTGCACTGTCATGGACTGGTCCCGCGCTACGTGCCAGCGGTGGTACCATATGTGCGTGGAAAAGACCACCGTCTACTTTCCTGCGGAGCTCAAGCGCGCGGTGAGCCGGTATGCGAGCCGTCGCGGAATTTCCGAGGCCGAGGTCATCCGCCAAGCTGTGGCAGATGCGGTGGCTGACGACGACATCCCCCGCCCTCGCAGCGCGCTGTTCTCCAGTGACGTGCTGATGGCCGACGATGTCGACGCGCATCTCGACGGTTTCGGCCTGCAGTGATCATCGCTGATACCAGTGGCCTACTCGCGTCATTCAACGATCGAGAGCCCCAGCACGAACGGGCTCGCCGCTGCCTGGACGAGACCACCGAGGCGCTGGTGGTCTCACCTTACGTCTTGGCCGAGTTGGATTACCTGATCAGCACCAGGATCGGAGTAGCGGCCGAACTCGCCGTGCTCCGTGAACTCGCATCTCCGGCATACGAGCTCGCGATGATGAGCGCCGCAGATCTCGGTACGGCAGCCGATATCGTCGAGCGCTACCACGAATCGAACATCGGTCTCACCGATGCGTCACTGGTCGTGCTAGCCGGCCGCTATCGCACCCACCGGATCCTGACCCTCGATCATCGACACTTCCACGCGCTTCGCGCGCTCGACGGGGAACGCTTCGAGCTGTGCCCCTGACCGCACGGCTAACGGCGGCCCAACGACCTGCCATGATCGCCGCAATTGAGTGATGGCCGTGCAATTCTGCACGGTAACCCCTCACTGTTCGCGATCTTGAAAAATGCGGGCCCCGCGACACCTACTGACCGATCGGCTAGTCGGTGCGTCGTGGCGTTTAGGCAGTTAGCCTGCGAATCATGAGCCGGCCTTGGGACCCAACCGCCACCGGTGTCCTGCACTTGCCGTCCGGTCGGCTTGTCCGAGGGCGCGGCCTCCGGCACCCGCTGCCGTCCGGGCCGAAGCCGGACTTCGGGGTGTACCTCCTCGGCAAAGCACCGGCCTTGCCGGAGTGGGAAGCGCGCTGGGTGCGCTGGCCGGACTTCCGGTTGCCGGTAGACCGCGAAGACGCCGCCGCCGCACTGTTCGAGGCCTGGCGCAGAGCGGAGACCGACCGGGTGGAAGTTGCCTGCGGTGCCGGTCTAGGGCGCACCGGGACGGCTCTGGCCTGCATCGCGGTGCTCGACGGGGTAGCTGCACCACAGGCAGTGGCGTACGTACGAGAGCTCTACGACCCCCGCGCGGTAGAGACACCTTGGCAGCGGCAGTACGTCGAGCGCTTCCTCACCACGCACGGTAGTCGCCGTTAGAGCGCGTCGACCTCCCCGCTCATGCGCAACACGTGCTAGGCCAGAGTCAGCCGAGCTAACACGATCGGGTAGTTGGATCGATCGGATACTCTCGCGGCCCCGACCTTGGAGCGTCCATGACAACGAACGGCGAACTGGGCAGCTACCTCAACGACCACCTGGGCGGCGCTCACGCCGGCGTGGAGATGGCTCGCCAACTGCAAGATGAGATCCAAGGAGAAGCCGAGGCGGAGGTCCTTGGCCGGTTGGCGGAGGAGATCGAAGAGGACCTCGACACGCTGCAGGCTCTGGTGGACACGATCGGAAGCACGAGGCATCCGATCAAGCAGGCTGCGGGCTGGGTTGCGGAGAAGGCTCACCGATTGGGAGTGGCTGAGGCCCGCACCGGGAGTCCGCACCTGACCCGGTTGCTGCAGGCCGAGAGTCTCTCACTGGGCGTGGAAGGCAAAGTCAGCCTCTGGCGGGCGCTCATCGAGGTGGCACCCTCAGATCCGCAGCTCGCCGCCGTAGACTTCCAAAGACTCGTCGACCGCGCCCTAGACCAGCGCCGCAGGCTTGAGGTGGTGCGCCTGGCCGCCGCCCGGCGGGCCTTCGCGACGGCCGACTAGACACCGGGACTCAACACCCGCAGAAGCACGCGCGGACCACGTTCTCTCGCTCGTAGCCTGATCAGCGTATCCGTCGTCACAGTGCTTGACGCGCGGCCGGTCCAGGGGCATCCTCAAGATATTCAACGAGTGATGAAAACAGGGTGATCTGGATGACCGAGCGCACGGGCTGCGTGGTCGTCGGTGGCGGCCCGGCCGGCATGGTGACAGGGCTGCTATTGGCCAGGGCCGGGGTCGAGGTGACGGTGCTGGAGAAGCACCCCGACTTCCTGCGAGACTTCCGCGGCGACACGGTGCACCCATCAACGCTGACGCTGCTCGACGAGCTGGGGCTGGGCGAGAAGTTCGACGCCGTGCCGCACAGCGAGCTCACCGCCGCCGGGTTCCCCACCGACGACGGCGGCATGATGAAGCTGGCCGACATGACCCGGCTGAAGGTGGCGCACCCGTACATCGCAATGGTGCCGCAGTGGGACTTCCTCGACCTGCTCGCCGACAGCGCCGGCAAGGAAAAGACATTCACGTTGCGGATGGAGACCGAGTTGACCGGCCTGATCCGCGAAGGCGGCCGGGTCGCTGGGATCCGCTACAAGACGGCTGAGGGCACCGCGGGTGAGCTCCGCACAGACCTCGTCATAGCGGCAGACGGCCGCTGGTCGCTGGCCCGGCGCGAGGCGGGCCTGGAGCCCAAGGAGTACGACTGCCCCTTCGACGTCTGGTGGTTCCGGCTTTCCCGCCACGGCGACGAAGGCGGAGGCACGCTCACCCCGCGGCTGCGCAATCGCCGGTTCGCCGTGCCGCTGCCGCGCACCGGCTACTTCCAGATCGCCTACCTCGCACCGAAGGGCGCCGACCTCCGCAAGGACGGCATCGAGGCGTTCCGCGCCAACGTGACCGAGGTCTGCCCCGAGTTCGCCGATCGGGTGCACGAGCTGGAGACGATGGACGACGTCAAGTTCCTCGACGTGCGGCTGAATCTGCTAAGCGAGTGGCACATCGACGGTCTGCTCTGCATCGGCGACGCGGCGCACGCCATGTCGCCGGTCGGCGGGGTGGGAATCAACCTGGCGGTGCAGGACGCCGTCGCCGCTGCAACGCTGCTGGCGGAGCCGCTTCGCCGTGGCCGGCCGACGCCGGCCGATCTGGCGACGATCCGGTCGCGCCGCCTGCTGCCCACGATGCTGGTGCAGGGGCTACAGCGGGTCCTGCACCGGGCCGTGATGCGCCCGGTAATGGAGGGCAAGCGCAACGGACCACCCCCAGCGATGATCAAACTGTTCGCGCGGTTCCCGCAGCTGTCATACATCCCGGCCCGGCTGCTCGGCCTCGGCTTCCGGCCCGAACACGCCCCAGCCTTCGCGCGCCGCGCGATGGAGCGAGTCGACTCCTCCCACCAACGCCCTGGCACGGCAGCGCTCGGGTGATCATTCGGCGCTGCTGACGCGGTCGCGGAGCCAAGCTCCCACCGCGCCTTAGAGCGTCGTGGCCTTGCCAGGCTCCAGCACCCGCACCGACGTCTCTTGCGGACCGAGGTTGTCGAGTAGCCGGTAATGGAGCTGTTGGCCCGGCGTGGACAGAACCGCCTGGTGGATCGGCACCGCGGTGCGCGGCACCACCGCGCGCAGGTAGTCGATCACCTCGGCGATTCTGAGCCACGGCGCCGACGTCGGCACGAACAGCACATCCACCTGAGTCGACGGCGGCGTGAACGAGTCTCCGGGGTGCAGGTGCGTGCCGTCGACCAGGTAGGCGTTGTTCGGGATCACCGGGACATCCGGGTGAATCACCGCGTGGTCGCCGCCCAGCACCTCGACTTGCGCCCCAGCCACCTGGAGTGTCTCGCCGGGTGCGGCGACCTCGTGATCGTGGTCACTGAGCTCCGCGGCGCTGCCGGAATCGACGATCAGCCGAGCGCCCGGATTTCCGTGCAGTAACGCGGGCAGGCGCGCACCGTCGAGGTGGTCAACGTGTTGGTGAGTGATCAAAACGGCGTCCAGGCCAGTCAGGTCTTCGAACCCTTCACACCAGGTGCCCGGGTCGATCAACAACCGCGCCGAGCCCGTGTCGAGCAGCACGCAGGAATGGCCAAAGTGGGTGATCTCCACGACACCCACTGTCCTCCCATCTTCCGCTACCCGCCATTCACTTGCGGTGAGCGCTGATCTGGGAGTCAGGCGGTCTTGAGTTCGGGTTGGACCGCTACTTCGTGCTCGTCGGCCGCCACGGCGGCAGCGACTCGGTGGCTGGGCATGCTGAGCCAGACCGCCACATAACAGATCACCAGGCTAAACGCGGCCACCAAACCCAGGTCGACCCACTCAGGAATGAGTTTCGTTCCGCCGTATTGCCCGAAATAGGAGATCACTGTCAGGCCGGCGAACCACGGAAGAATCCACACCAATGATCGCGGGTCCAGAGGCGGTCGCTCGAACGGGCGGCCCAGCGCGTAGGAGATCCCGAATATCACGTAACCTGCGGCGATGGCCAGCATCAGCTTCTCCACCGTGGACCAGGACGTCCAGTAGATGATCTCATTCGCGGCGATGAACGCCAGCGGCGCCACGACCGTGGCGGCCGGCACCCGGTACGGGCGGGTGCGGCCGGCATCAGCCCTACGCAGCGCCAGCAATGTGATCGGTGCGAACGCATACATGATCACTGTCGCCGAGGTGACCAAAGAGACCAGGCTGTGCCAGCTCGGGAACGGCAGAAAACAGATCAGACCCATGACGAAGGCGAGAATGATCGAGGTGTACGGAACACCACGACTGCTGATCTGGCTGACGCCCTTGGGAATGTAGCCGGCGTGGCCCAGCGCGTAGGACAGCCGCGCGGAGGTGCCTACATAAATAAGGCCGGTGCCCGCCGGTGAGACGAACGCATCGATATACAGGATGACCGCCAGCCAGCCCAGACCCAGACCGGTGGCCAGCGTCGCGTACGGCCCGAAGTCACCCTTGCCCACCGGGTTCGCCCACCCCTGCGCGAGATTGCCGGGGTTCAACGCGCCGATGAAGGCGACCTCCAGGGCCAGGTACAGTACGGTGCCCACGACCACCGCGCCGATCACGGCACGGGGAACGTTACGTTGCGGATCACGCGCCTCGCCAGCCAGCTGCGCCGCTTGCTCGAAGCCCTGCAGCGCGAACACGACACCCAGCGGTAGGGCCGCAAGCACGCCATGGGCGCCGTAGGGTGCAAAGCCGCCACCGGCGGTGAAGTTGGAAGCCTGGAACGACACCAGGATCAAGACCACGATCGTCAGTATCGGTACCGCGACCTTCCAGAGCACCGCGATCCTGTTGCTCTCCGCCAGCCACCGCACCCCGAGGATGTTGATGATGGTGAAGAGCAACATCAGCGCGGTGGCCGCACCCAAACCCATGGGTGTGAGCGCACCCACATCGTTGATCAGTCCATGCCATTTGTGGTCCAGGTAGCTAAGCGCCGCCTCCACTTCGATCGGAGCGATCGTCACGGCCTGAAGCCAGGCCACCCAGCCGGCCGTGAACCCACCGAGCGAGCCGAACGCCAACCGTGGCCAGCGCCCCGTGCCCCCAGCGAGTGGGTACGCCGCACCGAGCTCCGAGTGCACCAGCGCCAGCAGCACGATGATCACACCGGCTAACAGCCAGGACACGATCGACGCCCCACCCGCCGACGTGGCTGCCGTCAACGCTCCCAGCAGCCAGCCCGAACCGATGATCGAGCCCAGCGAAACGAACATCAGGGCCATCAAACCGACATCGCGCCGGAAGCCGGGCTGCCTACCAAGCGCCGCCTGCTGCGCGGACGTCTGCGCCATGAACCGTCCTCCTCCGCACATCAGCCCGCTCCCGAACGGACATACCAACTTCACCCGTATCGTCTGCTCAAGATCGAGCTGGCCCAATCGACCACATGGGTACATCCCACGCCATTGCACGATCAGATCTACACATCGGGTCGACAGCGAGCAGTCAGCGACCGGCTCGTCACACCTCGCCGTCTCACCAGATTTCGGTCGCCGACGGGGTGGTCGTCGTGCAGACTGGCGGGCGTATCGATGAGGAGTTTTGTCGTGGATGTCTTGATCAGCGGCGCGGGCCTTGGCGGGCTGTCGGCGGCGTTGAGCTGCATGCGGCGGGCATCGAGGTGCGAGTCGTTGAGGTTGCTCGGGAGCTGTGGGCGCTCGGTGTCGGCATCAACATCCTTCCGCACGCCACCCGTGAGCTGGTCGAGCTGGGGCTGGCCGACGAACTGGCGGCCACCGGCATCCCGACCGAAGCGCTGATCTCTCACGACCGCTTCGGTAGCCGGCCTCCAGGGCCGCCGAGCAGCGGGGCCGATCTCTGGTGAACTGGGGGGTCGGGGTACGGCTAGATCAACCTACCCACGCCCCGCTGGGAAATTGGCACCACCTGGGCGGGTTAACCGACGTGTTGCCGCACGTGGCTGACCGAAGCTTGGACTGGCTCGACGTGCTAGCACTGGTGCGAGGCGCACCGAGGATTTGGGAATATCCGATGGTGGACCGGGATCCCTTACCGAACTGAGGAACGGGTCGGGTCAATCTGCTTGGCGACGCCGCGCATCCGATGTACCCGTTCGGCTCCAACGGAGGCACCCAGGCGATCATCGACGGTCGGGTGCTGGCCTGGGAGCTGGCCCGCGCCGACGATCCGGTGGCCGGGCTCGCCGCCTACGAGCACGCCCACCGAGAGCGAATGAACGCATTGGTGCTGTCCAACCGGCAAGGAGGGCCCGAGCAGGTGCTGCAGCTGGTCGAGCAACGCGCACCGAACGGCTTCACCAGAATCGAAGACGTGATGACCGACGACGAACTCGACTCGATCGCAATGCAGTACCTAAAGACGGCCGGGTTCGAGACCGAAGCGCTCAACACTCAACCATCATGAGAAGTCACCAAACCGGCCTAACAGCGCACGGCGTCCTCCAGCACCGTCACCTTCACTCCGTGTTCGGCCAGCCAGTCATGGCCGCCGTGGAAGGTCGCCGACTCACCGATCACCACCTGCCCGATGCCGAACTGCCGTACCAGCCCCGAGCAGTACCAGCACGGCGACAGCGTGGTGACCATGCTCAGCTCATTGCTGGCAGGCTGGATCGTGTTCACCTGCAGCCGGGTCGCCTGTTCACGGCGAACACCCGTCGGAGATGATCATGAGAACGGGATCTACGGTAGCCACCGCGCCTGGGCATTGCCGTTACTCGGTCATATCCTGTCGCTGTTGCGAAGCCCGCTGCGGTTTTTAACCTCCTTGTCTGCCCACGGTCACCTGGTGCGTATCCGGATCGGCCCCATCGAAGGGATCGTGGTGTGCACGTCGGAGCTGGTCCGCCACGTCCTGTTCAATGACCGCATCTTCGACAGGGACGGACCTTTCTTTGACCGGAACCGAGAGGCGTTCGGTGATGGTCTGGCCACCTGCCCGCACCGCTTACATCGGCGGCAGCGTCGCCTGGCCCAGCCCGCCTTCCACACGGCCCGGCTACCTGGTTACGCGCAGGTAATGCCCAAACATATCGACGAGGTGACCGGTTCCTGGCAGGATGGCCAGATCCTCGACGTGCTGTCCGAGATGATGACATTAACTGCCCGGAGGCTAATTCACAAGCTTCATTAGGTAGTGGGCTTCGGAGAAGCCTGACGGTTCCTTGGATGGATGTCAGCTTACAATTTCCGCACAATCTGCGGATGGCGCGTGTCATGTTTGAGGGGCAACGGCCCCCGTCGTTTTGTTTCGTTGTCGGCCAGACAGCGAAAGCAAAACGGAGGAGCCGTTGCGGTATGAGGCTATGACAGGACTCAGCGCGGAGCAACTCACCGAGTTGGTGGCCCGAGTGCACACCGCCCGCGGTAGCGGATTCACCTCGGTTGGCCGCGCGTACGCGTGGGCCTGTTCGGCTCGGTGGCGCTGGCCGTGTGTTTGATGCGCAAGAACGTCACCCAGGCCTTCGCCGGTGCGATCGTCGATGTCAGCCAAGCCACCGTGAGCCGGCGATGGGACCTGCTGCGCCCGCTGATCGCCCAGGTACTCGCGGAGTTCGTGCCCCACCCCAGCGAGGTCGTCGGTGCGGGAACGGTACTGGTAGACGGCACGATCTGCCCCACCTGGGACTGTCCCGACATCCCCGATCTGTACTCGGCAAAGGCCGGATATGCCGGGATGAACATCCAGATCGCGGCCACGCTGAGTGGGCGTCTGGCCGCGGTGGGCCCGATCCCGGTGCACGGCGCCCGCCACGACGCCCACGCTTTCGCCGCCTGTGGCAAAATCCGGGCCGCTGTCGAGCACGCCATCCCACACCTTAAGACTTGGCGAATGCTCAGCGAGGAAGGCGGCCGGTACCGCGCACCCATACAAAAATATCAAAGCATGCTCAAAGCCGTCATCGGCCTATACTTCTTCGCGGCTTGTGAATAAACCTCCCGGACCCCGGTCGAGACAATGTTCTCTGACGCACTGCCCAGCATCGCTCTCGGCGCGGTGCTCAAACGATTTCAACACCATCCTGACGAGTATCTACACAGGTGATGTTCCTGCACCCCAGCAAGACGCGGGTAGATGGCCCAACCGGTACCGGGTGGCTATGCCGCAACGGCACCGCCTGCCCCCCACACGCGGCCTGAGCTCGCCCCCGAACCCGGCCGTCCGTGGAACAACAACCCCTACGTTTCCTAGAGGAACGTCGTTTCCTAGGCCAACGTCAAACATCACCTGGGACTAAAACGTCAAGCGTCAGGCGGACCAGGCAATGAAACCCCGACAAAAGTAGCCCAGGGGCCGAACAGGGCATCTCAGGCAGACCAAGACACGGAACGGCACACCTGTCCGACTCCGCTTGTTGCGGGACGTTCCCATCCCACGCCGCAAGTCGGCTACCGGCCTCCTGACAGCTACCCAGACCCGACTTACAACGCCAAGCGACGGTCAGCTTACGATCAGAAACCGCCTGTACCAGCTCACCCCCAATTTGCTGGTCGCTCGAGAGATCAAGGCTAATAGAAGGTTTCCAACTGAGTCATGCTGTGGGACACTCCTTTCCAGACGCGGAAGCGGAAGGGGCGAGCGTGGCGGGGTCTCAGAGCACGCAGCCAACGAAGGACCGGGTGGCATGGCTGGCACTAGGGGTATCGGGGCTAAGTCTGGCACTAACCGGTTTCCAGGCTTGGAATACATCGGTGCAGACAAGTGACCTGCGTCAACAGTTCGCTCAATCAGGCCCGGTGCTAGATGTGAAATCAGCTCTTCAGTTCAAATTCAACGACAATCGACACGGACCGCCAAACGCCTCCGACGACCTGCAGCCCGTGGTTAGTGCCCGAGACTTCGATACATACGATTCGATAAACGTAGTACTAACTGTGACGAACGTGGGGCGGCTTGAATCCAATATCATCGATGCTAAGTTGCAAGTAGCTCCAGGTGTGACGGTCGACGCGACGGATGATAAAAATCCCGCTGTTGTTTCATGCGCAGTGTCTGGCGGTGCGCCGGTAGAATGCGCTAAAGCTTTTCCGTTCACGCTACAACCTGGTCGCCATTATTACATTATTTTCCCCTTGAAAGATGCGTGGAGCAGATTCCGTGATCGCTTTGCTCCAATGGGTGCGCTGCCCGGGGAATTACAGGCTTCTGGTACTCCCGCAGTCCGTTTTAAGTCAGGGATCCATATACAGCCTTAACTGAACAAATAGGTGTCCGGGGCAGCAGCTTGGGAATCGAGCTGCCGGTCACCGCACTGCTGACGTTTTGCCGGCCTGTACCGAACCGTGCGCTCAGCCAATCTCGGGTCGCCTCCCGGTAATCGCCAGCGTTTTTGTGCAACGCTATGGAATGCCCTGATCCCGGCAGGACATAGGTGGACAGCTCGGCGGCCGGACTGAAGTATGGCGCCTCCTGTTTGCGCAATGCGTCCGCACTTGAGCAGTCGCGGGCGAGAAAACCGCAGAAAATAGCATCCTTTTCACCGACTGCCAATAGGACGGGAACATTGATACCGCGCGACGTAGGGCCTAGAAAGTCGAACAATATGATGGTCCCTACGCCGAGGGCTGACGTTTGGTCCTTGGTGGCCTCGTCCGTCGCGATCACCGAGGGGTCGGCGTCGCTGGTCGAATAGAACAACGGCTCGCGTCGCCCCGGGATGGTGGTGATATACCCGGGATCGCTGCCGCGGTGGCGGAGTTGCGGGTCCAACGTCACTGGCTGCACGCTCATGGTGAAGATCTTGGTCACTGTCAGCGCCGACACCAGGTGGGTCATCCCGGTCAGGATCACCCCGTCGACGTCGTGGTAAGTCGCTGCTTCCCTGATCGTGACACCAGAGCCCAGCGAGTGTCCGACCAGCACGACGCGGTCGAAGCGCATCCCCCCGACCCGGCCGGCGCGCAGGTGGCCGATGACCTGGTGGATCGATGCCGCCTCGACATTGTCCAGCAATGTCACGCTGGGCGGCTTGGTGCTCTCGCCGGTGCCGAGCCGGTCTATCGCAAAGGTGGCGTACCCGTGGCTGGCCATGTCGCGCTGGTAGGAGTAACGCTCGGGCTGGTAGGGGAAATCCCAGTACACGCGGTTGTACGGGCCGCCGTGAACCAGCAACTGCACAGTCGTGGGAGCGCTGCCCGCGGGTATGCAGAGTTGCCCGTGCACGATCTCCCGGGGCGTCGGAACCGACACTGGCAGGTTGGTCTCCACGCAACTCACGGCGGAGGCGGCGGCAGCCGGCGGCGTGGCGACTCCACCGACCAGCAGGCTGAAGCAGGCGAGCAACGGGCCAGTCAGCGTTGGCAGCAGGCGCACGAAGGACCTTCCAAGATCAGAAAAACGCAGGAAGGTCCAGACTATAAACGGTCAGCGACCAAAAAGACACGCTAGGTAACCAGGCCAGTGGAGGACCTCAAGCGTGTCGCGGCATGGTGGTCATCGATAACCGGCTCGGGCGCATCGTCGCTGTCAGTCGCGGACGCACGGGCTTACCGGCGACCGGCACCAGCCGCCACCGCGCCGCCACGGTCGCCGCCACGATGGCTATTTCGGTCTCCGCAAAGGAGTATCCGGGGCAGTGATGCAGGCCCCCACCGAAGGGAACGAACGCCCCCTTCGGCAGCTTTGCGGCCCGGTCGGGCAGCCATCGGTCCGGGTCGAAGCGTGCCGGATCGGGGTACAGATGTGGATCGTGATGAAGCGCGTACTGACTGAACGCTACTTCGGTGCCCGGCTCGATGTGCACACCACCGAGGTCAACGTGAGTACGCGCCCGGCGCATCAGGAGCAGCAGCGGATACTTACGCAGGACCTCACGGATGATTCGCTGGGTGTACTCCAGCTTGGGAATGTCCTCGAAAGTAGCGAGACGACCGGCCAGCACGTGGTCGATCTCGGCGTGGAAGCGTCGCTGCACCTCGGGGTGCCGTCCGAGCTCATAAAAGAACCAGGCCAGGGCCACTGCGGTGGTTTCGGCTCCGGCGGTCAGGATCGTGACGACCTCGTCGTGGACTTGCTGGTCGCTCATGCCCTCGCCGGTGTCCTCGTCCCGGGCCAACAGCAGCGTTGACAGCAGGTCACCGTGATCCTTGCCCTCGGCGCGCGCCGCCACGATGACCTCGGCCACGACCCGCCGGAATCGGGCGGCGGCCTCGTCGTACCGCCGGTTGGCTGGTATGGGTAACCGGTCCGCGAACCTTGGCGTGAAGGCACGGATCGCCAGGTACTTGCTCAGGATCGGCATCGACCGCTGCACCTCGGCGACCGCGTCCCGACCCAGCTCGGTCGAGAAGAGGGTCTGCCCGACGATGGAGAGCGCCAAACTATCCATTTGCTCATCCACCGCGACGACCTCACCTGGTCGCCATGACTCGACCAGCTCCGAAGCCGCCTTGGCCATAGTCTGGACGTAACCGGCGATTCGCTTGCGGTGAAACGCCGGCTGCATCAGGCGGCGCTGCCGCCGATTGAAATCGCCGTCCGAGTTGAGCAGACCATTGCCGAACAGCGGGCGTACCTTATCGAAGATCATCCCCTTGTCGAACCTGTCGGCGTCGGTGGCCAGCACCTGCCAGGCAAGCTCGGGGCTGGTGACCACGTACATCGGCAGAGTTCCGAGGTAGATCTGCACCACCTCGCCGTGCGACCGCAGCGTCGACAGGAACCGAAACGGCGTACTCAGCAGCGACATCGTGTGCCCGAGCAGCGGCAACCGACCGGGAACAACCGGGGCCGCGCTCCGCGAGCCGTGACCCGCGACGTCAGGACCAACCACCATGCCGCCCACATTCGCACGGCGGCGCTGCGGCACTCAAGCAACGCGCCACTCGAGGCCGGCGCAATACCCATGATCGCACTGCAGGCGGTGGCCAGCAATACCCGTGATCGCCTATGCTGCCCCCCGTGCCGACCGAGGATGGTGGGGAACCGATGGTCAGGAACGAAGCCTGGGTGCCGCAGGGCATCGACACGACCGTGCCTAATGCTGCTCGGGTATACGATTACTTTTTAGACGGCGCCCACAACTTCCCAGCCGACCGCGAAATGGCGAACAATATCCAACAGGTTTTGCCAGGGGTGCGGGACGCCATCCGAATTACCCGGGCTTTCCTTCGCCGAGCCGTTCTCTTCATGGTCGACTCCGGAATCCGCCAGTTCCTCGACATCGGTTCGGGCATCCCGACCGTCGGCAATGTGCACGAGATCGCCCAGCGAGCCAATCCGGAATGCCGGGTCGTGTACGTCGACAAGGAACCGGTCGCGGTCACGCACTGCGAGCTGCTGCTTGCAGGCAACGACCGGGCCGCAGCGATCCAGGCGAACCTGCGCGATGTCGAGAAGATCCTCGACCATCCACAGACCCAGCGTCTGCTTGATCTCGATCAGCCGGTCGGCCTGCTGATGCTGGCGGTGCTGCACTTCGTCCCGGATTCCTGGGACCCAGTAGGCATCGTCGCTCAATACCGCGACAGGCTCGCGCCCGGCAGCTACCTCGCGCTCTCGCACATCACAGCCGACGGGCACGCCGCTGGGCTGACCGAGGCAGTCCAGTTTTACCGGAACACCCGGGACCCGATGTACCTCCGCAGCCACGAGGAGGTGCTGCGCTTGTTCGCCGGATTTGAGGTGGCCGAACCGGGATTGATTCGCTGCCCGTTCTGGCGGCCCTCGGCACCGGGTGACATCTCCGACAGCGCCGAGATCAACACGACCATCTATGGGGGCGTCGGCCGCAAGCCGTGACCGACCGAGGTTGAGCCGCCTAGTCACGAGCCGCGGTGCGGTGCCCCATGATCACCATTATCGCCTAAGCTGTTCCGTGTGGAGAAAAGCCCTCTGACTGAGCATCAGGATTGGGTGCCGTCCGGTGTCGACCAAGTCATGCCTAATGCGGCTCGGGTGTACGACTACTGGCTAGATGGTGCCCACAACTTCGCGGCCGACCGCGCACTGGCGGACAAGATCCAACAGGTCCTACCTGGGATACGGGATGCCATCCGCGTCCACCGGGCGTTTCTGCGCAGAGCTGTTCAGTTCCTGGTCGATTCGGGAATCCGCCAGTTCCTCGACGTCGGTTCGGGCATCCCGACCGTCGGCAATGTGCACGAGATCGCCCAGCGAGCCAATCCAGAGTGCCGGGTCGTGTACGTCGACAAGGAATCGGTCGCGGTTGCGCACAGTGAACTGCTGCTTGCAGGCAACGACCGGGCCGCAGTGATCCAGGCGGACCTGCGCGACGTCGAGAAAATCCTTGACCATCCGCAGACCAAGCGCCTGCTTGATCTCGATCAGCCGGTCGGCCTGCTGATGCTGGCGGTGCTGCACTTCGTCCCCGATTCCTGGGATCCGGCAGGCATTGTCGCTCGATACCGGGACAGGCTCGCATCCGGCAGCTACGTCACGCTCTCCCATGCCACGACCGACGGCAGCCCTGCTGGGTTGGCCGAGGCGCTCCGATTTTATGAACAAACCCCGGAACCAATGTACCTGCGCGGCTACGACGAAGTGCTGCGCTTTTTCGCCGGGTTTGAGCTGGTTGAATCAGGACTCGTTGGTTGCGCTTTCTGGCGGCCCTCGGGGCCAGGCGACAGCTGCAACAGTACCGAGATGAACGCGCTTGCCTACGCGGGTGTCGGCCGCAAGCCGTAATCGGTCCGTGGTAGCCGACGGCGGCCGATGCTGGATACGATCTCCGCGCCGTGTGCATTGGACAACCGATAGGGGAGCTGCCAGGCGGTGACGTCGTGAGTGCCGATCCTCCTGCCCAGTCCGGCCTAACGGTGGCCGGGCTGGCTCACGTCTGGGCTGCGGCTGCGAGCCAGACCACATATCTGCCGGTGTCCGGAGACGAGCTTGAGCAACTCCTGACGCGCTTGATCAACCGGCTGGTAACGGCGGTGGCTGCCGCACCGACGGACGAGCAGGCGGCAATCGAGGTGGCCGCCGAGCTGGTTGCGCGCGATCTCACTGGGTCGAGCAGCATCAGCCGCAGCCTTGAGGTCCTCGAAGACGGCCTGCCGCGGTTGGCGGAGCTACAGCACGTCGGCCAGCGCGGCGCCGCCATCTCGCGCGTGCTGAGCACGCTGGCCGGTGGATACGCTGAGGTGCTTCGGCAGCGCACCCTCGACGAGCAAGCCGAGGTGACGCAGGCCCTGCTGCAGGCGAAACTGGGCACTGAGCGGGAACTGTGGATTAGCGAAGCACGGTTTCGGCAGGTCTTCTCTGAATCGGCGGTGGGTATCGCGATCAGTGACCTCGGGGGCACCGTAGTCACCGCCAACCGCGCGTTCGCCCGCATCGTCGGCCGTACCGTGGACGACGTGGTTGGCACGGCGCTGCCGAAACTGTTGTACTCGGCCGACCAACCGGCCGACGAGCCGACGCTGGGCGAGGCCTACCACAAACTTGCCAGTGGTGAGCTGACCCAGTTCCGCCGCCAGGGCCAACTGACCGCTGCCAGCGACGAGGTGGCCTGGATATTCCTTGCGGGTTTCCTGCTGCACGACCCCGAGGGGGTGCCGACCCACCACGTCATCACCACCGAGGACATTACCGAGCTGCATTTGCTGCAACAGGAACTGGGCAGGCAAGGGCTGCACGACAGGCTGACCGGACTGCCCAACGAGTACTACTTCATGTCCCGTCTGAAGGATGCGTTGGAGGCCGCTGATCCGTCGGCCATGATCACAGTGAGCCGAGTGAATTTGGACAGCTTCTCGGTGATCAACGATGGGATAGGCGTGACCGCAGGAGATTTCCTGCTGTGCTCGATTGCGGCGCGGCTACAGGAGCTCTTCGCGGGTGAACGTGCCATGGTGGCGCGGATAGCCAGCGACGATTTCGCGATCCTGATCGAGGATGATACCCAGCGTGACCTCAGCCAGTTAGCTGCGACGATCAACACCCGGCTATCCGAGCCGGTCTACTTTGGCAATCAGGGGATCGCGGTCTCGGTCGGCATAGGGTTGGTGCGTCGGCGCGCCGGTGGGATCTCGGCGGGTGAGTTAATCCGTGCCGCGAATACGACTTTGCATCGAGCCAAGCGCGTCGGACCGGGGCAGTGGGATCTCTACGACATGGAGTACGACATCCGCCAACGGGAGCGCTGCCAGCTGGCCGCCGAGATACCCGGAGCGTGGGAGAATGGCGAGATCGACGTGCATTATCAGCCGCTGTGCCGGCTGGACGATGGGGGGATCGTCGCTTTGGCGGCGGTCTTGCGCTGGGAACGCGCCGACGGGTCGGTGGTAGGCCACTCCGATTTCCTTGAGTTGGCCGAGCAGACTGGGCTGGTAGTTTCCCTCGGGCAATGGATCCTAGAGAAAACCTGCAGTGTGCACGTCCAGGCATTGAACCACCGGCGTGAGAAGCCACCACTGCTGCGCGTCGACCTCACGGCGCAGCTGAGCCAAGACCCTGATCTCGTCGGGGTGGTGCGGGCAGCGCTGGTTGCAACCGGCCTGGGGGCGCAGCAACTCTGGCTGGGGGTGCCGTTGACGGCCCTGACCCGCGGCCACGGCGACGTGGTGGACAACGTGCGCACATTGGCGGAACTGGGCATCAAGATAGTGCTGATCGGCGCCCAGGCCGATCATGGCTACCTGGCCTACCTGGAGGACCTTCCGGTGGGCGCAGTGGAGATCGCTCCCGACATCGTCGCCCGGATTGCCGGGCGGCCCGGCAACGACTTGTTGGTCGCCCGTGCGATCCGGCAGGTCATCTCACTGGTGCGCAGCACAGGTGTGACCGTGATCGTCCCCGGGGTGGACACTCCCGAGCAGGCGCAGTGGTGGCGTGATGCCGGGGCCGACGCCGCCCTGGGAACTCACTTCGGCTTTCCCGCGCCGCCCTTCGACTCGCACTGATCATGTGGCGTCAGGACCAGCCCACGTCCACCGTCACTTCGGGGGTGCGGCGCAGCGTGTTTGTGACGTAGCACAGCCGCTCCGCCACAGGCGCCAGCCGGCGCAGGCCGTCCGCGTCCGGCGCGTCGGCCCGCGCGGAGATCCGGATCGCGGAGAAGCTCGGCCCGTCGTAATCGCCGGTCGCCCGTACCTGCAGCCCGGTCAGCTCGACGCCCCGCTTGCCGGCTGAGTAGGCCATTGCCAGCGTGAAGCAGGCTGCGATGGAGGCAAGCAGCAGCTCGGTGGGCTGCGGGCCCTGGTCGGTGCCACCGACCGACTCCGGCTCATCAACGATCAGCTCGAAGCGCCCGGCAGATACCCGGCAGCGCAGCCCCCCGTCCCATGTCGCATCCACCGAACGGGTGCTCACCGGCGTCCTCCTCGATCAGGAATGGCTTGTGTTTCACCAGCGTGCAACGTGTGTGCAACGCCGCGGAGCACTGTGGCCGGAAACATTCATCCCAGCATGCCCCAAGGAGGCCCCGGATGACTGTTACCTGGTCCGGTACCGGCGAGCGGGTCGCGGCACTGTCGTGCTGTGCCGGCTGCCGGGTGGATCCGGCGCTGCGCCGCCACCACGACCGGCTGCTGACCGTCGAGTCCGACGTCGACGAGCTGCTCGAGCTCATCGAGCTGGCAGTGACCTGGGGTGAGTTGAACTACTGCGGCGTCAGTGTCGTGCCGCCCGGGCAGTGGCTCGAGTTCGCCGCCTGCCACAAGTGGCGAGACCCGGACCGGGCGGCGCGAATCTTCAGTGTGGCCACCGACATCGCGCTGCGGACCGGCCGGCGCGAGACGGCCTACTCGCTGCCTGGTGAGGTCGCAACTGCCAGCTGAGGGGGACAGCACGTCAGGAGCGCCCGAGTCGGGTGACGTCGTCGACGGCCAAGTCGAGGACGGTGGCGGAGGCACTCCCGACCCGCAGCGCAAGCTTCCCCGAGTCATCGATTCGACCCACTACGGCCGCGGACAACCCTCGGTCCAGGAACGGTTGCGCGCAGTCTGCCTCCCGACCGGCCGGGGCGCAGAGCAGGAACCCGAAGCTGGGGAAGCAAGTCAGCCAGGCCGCCAACCTGACCCCTGAGGGCACTGGCACGGCATCCACGTCGAGTACGACGCCGTGGCGACCCCACTCCAGCAGCATCGCCAGCGACCCGACCAACCCGGCCATGCTGATGTCCTTAGCCGCCACGCACGCGCCGGACTCGGCGAGCCTGGCGAAGAGCCGCACGTCCCCGGCGCACTGCGACCCACGCTTTTCGAAGGCACCGAAGAACGGGAAGTCCGGGCGCATCCGGCCATCCAGCGCGGCGGCCACAAGCAGGCTCTGCCCGGCCCGCACCCGAGTCACCGACAGTGCCTGCCCGCTCGTCGTGCCGACGCCGAACGCCGAGACCGCGGGTTGCCCGTGGTGCAGCGTGAGGTGCCCGCCGAGGATCGGCACGTCGTAGAGCTCGCCCGCCCGCCGCATTCCGAGCAGCACCGAGCGAGCCACCTGCTCGGAACTGACGATCGTGTCTACGATGCCCAGCGGCAGTGCGCCCATCGCGGCCAGATCGTTGACGTTGGTGAGCACCGCGGCGAAGCCGGCGCCGTACGGGTCCGCGGCCACGAACGGCGGCCACAGCGCCTCACCGCAGGCCACCACCTGGCCGCCCAGCGCGGCCACCGCTGCGCCGTCGTCACCCGGGCCGGAGATCCAGTCACCCGGTCCCAGTACCTCGCTGACCAACCCAATCGCCGCCTTGCCACGCAGCCCGGGATGGGCCCGCAGGGTCTGCACCAGCTCGGCCAGCGCGGCCGGTGCATCGGCCCGTACCGCCGCCGTCGTGTCGGCCATCGCCGCCTCCGTCCGTCGTCGTTTCCGATAGTAGGTGCTCGCCCACTATCTGATCTAACATCGAGGCCGTGCGACCGCCGAGGTTCCTCGAGCTGCCCGCCCGCAGCGGCAAGCCCCGCGCCACCGGGCTGACGCACGTGCTGGACACCGGGGTGCCGCCTACCACCGCGGCCGCCGTGTTGGCCACCGGCGCTGGGTACGTCGACGTGTGGAAGACCGGGTGGGGGACCGCATACATCGACCCTGGCCTACCGGAGAAGGTGCGATTGCTGGCCGAGACCGACGTCGCGGCGTGCCTCGGCGGCACCCTGCTCGAGATCGCCTGGGCGCAGGGGCGGGCCGAGGAGTGCCTGGCCTGGGCGGACGAGGTCGGCTTCCGCTACGTCGAGGTCTCCCGCGGGACCGTGCCGATGAGCCTGGCCGACAAGCACCACCTCGTCGGGCTGGCCGCCGGCCGGTTCGTCGTGCTCGCCGAGGTCGGGTCCAAGGACCCGGGCGAGCAGCCGACGCCGGCGCAGTGGCGGGCCGAAGCGCAGGCTGACCTCGCCGCCGGCGCGCACCTGGTGGTCACCGAGGGGCGGGCGAGCGGCACCGTCGGCACCTTCGATGCCACCGGGCGAGTCCGCGAGGATGTAGTGGCCGCGGTGGTGGACGGCGTCGGGTTGGAGCACGTGATCTTCGAGGCTCCCCGGCTGGAGCAGCAGGCCTGGTTTATCCGCCGGTTCGGACCCGAAGTCAACCTCGGCAACGTAGGGCTGGAGCAGCTGATGACGGTGGAGACGCTGCGGCTGGGGCTGCGCTCTGACACTTTCCGCTGGGACAGCGCTGTGGTCGGGACGCTGGTGCCGTGATGGCGGTGAACCTCGTACCCGGTCGCTACCGGGGCGTCGCGGTGGCCACTGTGTCTGGGCCACTGGACGAGGGGGCGCTGCGCGCACATTTTCTCGGCCGGGAGGCCTACCGCCGCACCCGGTTCGTCGTCGTGTGCGCCGGCGAGCGCACTGCGGTGCTGCGGGTCGCCAAGGCTTCACAGACCGAGCTGTTCAGCCCCATCGTCGAGCTGGAGGTGCTGGCCGGACCGAAGGAGTGCGTATTCCTGCACCGGCCCGACGTGGATACCGCGATCCCCTCCGCGCTGGCCGCGACCGCGGTCGCTGACGCACCCGGTGCCCGGGCCGTGGTCGTGCGCGGTCGGTACGAACACGTCAACTTCATCCTCAACCCGCGCCCACGCCGGGTGGTCGTGCGCGAGGTGGTCCCACCGGAGCCGGCCAAGCTGTTCGACCAAGCCAAGCGGGTGCTCGCGGTCACTGAGGATCTGCCCCCGCTGGAGCTGGTGCCTGAGGTGGTGGACCTCACGGAGGTGGCCAGCGCGCACCCCGCCGCGCACTACCTGCTGCCCTGCCGGGGTTCCGGCGTCACCGTCGCCGGGGCCAAGGTGTCCTATCTGGACGAACGTCCGCCGCTGGCGGGCTGGACGCTGCTCGGCTGCGAGCGATCCCGCCAGATCCACCGCTGGTGCTACGGCTGCGAGCCATCCACCGTGGACTTCTGCCCGAAGCGGGATCCGGCGCCCGGCACGTTGACCAAATGCTGCCTGCAGGAGGAGCACGTCGAGGCCGGCGATGGCTGGGTGTCGGTGCCGTGGGGATCGTCGCTCGAGCAGGTCCGCGAGGCGCTGACCGGGCTCGCCCGCGCGCTGGAGCCGGCGTGGGCACCCGGCTGACCGACTCGGCCAGCTACGCCCACCTGTGGGGCACCGACGAGCTGGCCCGGGTGTTCGACGAGCCAGCGCGCCTGCAGTGCTGGCTGGACATTCTCGTCGGGCTAGCCAGGGTGCAGGCCCGCCTCGGGATCGTGCCGGCGGACGCCGCCGAGGCGATCGCCACCGGCGCCCAGGTGGCGTCGCTCGATCTGGACTACGTCGCCGAGCAGACCCGGCTCACGTCGCACTCCACGCTGGGCCTGATCCGTGCCCTGCAGCGGGTGCTGCCGGAGCACGCTCGGGAGTACGTCTACCTCGGAGCCACCGTGCAGGATCTCACCGACACCTGGTTCGGGGTGGTGCTACGCGAGGTCGGCAGCCTGGTCTGGCGCGAGCTGCGCGCCCTGGAGGCCGACCTGCTTGACCTGGCCCGGACTCATCGGGAGACCGTTCAGGTAGGACGGACTCATGGCCAGCCTGGCGCGCCGGTCACCTTCGGGTTCAAGGCGGCGTCCTGGGCCGACGAGGTGCGGCGGCACCTGCAGCGGCTGCGCGAGGGGCGCTCCAGGTGGTTGGTCGGGCAGCTGGGTGGCGCGGTGGGGGTGCTGGGGTTCTTCGAGGCGGACGCAACGGCGCTGCGGCGGCAGTTCTGCGCCGAGGTCGGGCTCGCTGATCCCGTCATCTCGTGGCTCACCTCGCGCGACCGGCTTGCCGAGTTCGGGCACCTGCTGGCCATGGTGTGCGGCACCCTGGCCCGGATCGGCGGCGAGGTCTACGAGCTGCAGCGCCCGGAGATCGGAGAGCTGGCAGAGCCCACCACGGCCACCGCGGTCGGCAGCATCACCATGCCGCACAAGCGGAATCCGGAGAGCAGTGAGCACCTGGACACCCTGGCCCGGCTGGCCCGGTCCTCGGCCGCAGTGCTGACCGAGGGTATGACCCAGCTGCATGAGCGCGATGGTCGCGGATGGAAGGCCGAGTGGGTGGCGCTGCCCGAGGTATGCCTGCTGACCGGCGCCGCACTGCGGACCGCACGCACGATCGTCAGCGGCCTGGAGGTACATGCTGGCGTGATGGCGGCGAACCTGGTCCGGCACGGGGACACGCTGGCTTCCGAGCGCGTGCTGGCCGGGCTTTCGACGCGGCTGGGCAAGCACCAGGCGCAGGCGGCGCTGCAGGAGGTACTGGCCGGAAGGCCGGCGGACCTCGCGGCAGCGCTGGCGCAGCGCGGGCTGGCCTCGGTCGAGGACGTCCGCGGCTGGATCAGCCGGTCGCCGGTGGCCACGGCGGGAGAGATGGTCGACGCGGTACTGGCTCGCGCCGCCGCGGCCCGGGCCGGCGAGCCGGAGACCTGGCCATGATCCCACCGCGGTTCCCACTCGCGGTGCTGCCTACGCCGCTGGTGCGGGCACACCGGCTGGAGGCGGTGCTGGGACGGGGCCGGGTGCAGCTCAAGCGCGACGACCTGGCCGGGTTCGCAGTCGGCGGCAATAAGACCCGGCCGCTGGAGTACCTGCTGGGACAGGCCCTGGCCGACCGGTGCGACGTGCTGGTCACCGGCGGCGGCCCCGGCTCGAACTTCTGCCCGGCCGCCGCCGTGGCCGCCCGTGCCGCAGGCTTGGACTGCGAGCTGATCATCTGTGGCGACAACGACCGGGGCGACGGGTACGGCTCAGCCAACCTGGCCATCGCGGCGGCTGCCGGCGCCTGCATCCGGCCAACCGGTGACCAGGCGCGCGAGGCCTTGGACGCCGCGATCGCCGAGCGCGCCGCCGACCTGACCGCGGCCGGCCGGCGGCCGTTCCCGGTGCCGCGCGGGGGGTCCACCCTGCTGGGCGCGGTGGGGTTCGCGGTCGCGGCGGCCGAGTTGGCGGGTCAGCTCGACCAGTCTGAGCTAGCGGGCGGCGCCGAACCCGCGCTGGTGGTACTGCCCGTCGGCTCCGGTAGCAGCTGCGCCGGGCTGCTGGCCGCCGGGCCGCCGTGGCCGGTGCTGGGGGTATCGGTCAGCCGGCCACTGCAGGAGATCACCAGCAAGGTGCACGCGCTGGCGCAGGCGTGCGCCCGGCTGCTGGGCTATCCGCCACCCCGCCCGAGGGGGCTGGAGATCGTTGACGCCCGCGGGCCCGGCTTCGGTATCGCGTCTCAGGCCGACCGGGCCGCCGCGTGCCTGGCGCTGCACACCGAAGGCCTACTGCTCGACGACACCTACGGCGCCAAGGCGTTCGCGGTGCTGACTCAGCGGGCCGGCGACGTCCGGGGACCCGTGGTGTTCTGGCACACCGGCGGTGTGGTGCCGGCCGTGGCCGCGCTGCGCCAGCGGATATCGGGAGGACGGATGTGACGCCAAGACGCGAGGAGGGGCCGCCGCAGACCGGGGCGGCGCGTGAGCTGGTGGAGTCCGGCTTCACACTGGAAAACGCGGACGCCTCATTCCTGCACCGCGGCCTGAACCTGGCCGACCTGGCGCACGTGTTGGACCTGGCCCGGCGCGGCATCGTGCCGGTGCCGGCTCAGCGCGAGCTGCTGGCGTTGCTGCTCGAGGTGTACGAGGTCCCCGCTGACGAGTTCCCCTACGACCCCTCCTACGGCGAGCCGTACAACTCCCGCGAGCACTACTTCGTTTCCCGGATCGGCGACGTCGCAGGGTGGTTGCATGCCGGGCGGCCGCGGCGGGAGGCGGCTCGGATCGCGCTGCGGCTGCACCTGCGCCGCCAGCTCGTCGAGCTGGTCGCCGAGGCTGCCGCCTTCGCCCGGGTGGCCGTCGACCGGGCTGACGAGCACATCGAAACCGTGATGCCCGACCAGACTTACCTGCAGCAGGCCCAACCCTCGACGTTCGGGCACTACCTGCTGTCCTTTGTGTACTCGACGCTGCGGGATGCCCGCCGACTACTCGAGGAGCTCGACTGGGTGGACTGCAGCCCGGGCGGCGCTGGCTGCGTCAACGGCACCCGGCTGCTCTCTGACCGCAGCTTCATCGCCGACGCGCTGGGGTTCCGTGGAGTGATCGAGCACACCCGCGACGCGATGTGGCAGATCGACGGCCTGATCCACGTACTGGCCACCGCGGCCAGCCTGCTGTCCGGGTTCAGCAAATTGGCTGAAGACCTGGAGATCTGGTCGAGCAGCGAGTTCGACTTCGTTGATCTGGCAGACGCCTACACTCGGGCCAGCGTGCTCATGCCGCAGAAACGCAACCCGTACTCGCTGGCCATCGTCCGCGGTGCCTCCGGGATCGTCATCGGGCGGCTGGCCGGGTTCCTCGCGGTGGCCAAGAGCCCATCTGCTCGCAGCGACAACCTGATTTTCGCCTACGGTGAGGTGCCGCGGGCGCTCGACTTGTGCCTGCGGATCACCCGGTTGATCACTGGGGTGGTGCGCACGATGCGGGTCAACGCCGAGCGGATGGCCGAGCAGCTGCGCGCCGGCTACACCCAGTCCACCGACCTCGCCGAGCACCTGGTGCAGGTCTGCGCAGTGGACTACCGCACCGCTTACGTCGTCGTCGGACGCACTGTGCGGGCGGCCAGCCGGGCCGGGATCCCCGGCATGAAGATCACCGGCGAGATGCTCGACGACGCCGCCCGCGAGCACACCGGACGATCCTGGGGACTGGCCGGGATGGACCTGTCCGAGGTGCTCGACCCCTGGCAGATAGTGCTTTCCCGGCATGCCCAGGGCGGTGCCGCGCCAACGGCAGTGCACCGCATGACAGGGAACTTACGAAGGTCGCTGGACGAACTGGACGCCACGGTCAGCGAGCGGGCCGCGGCCCACGACCGCGCCGAGAGTTCGCTGCTGGCGGCGGCCAAGGCAGTGGTTGAGCAGGACGGTCAGCAGGAGGGTGCACCGTGAGCGTGTTGCCGGAGCAGATCAGGGCGGTCAACATCGGGTTGCCGATGTTCGCCGATGCCCTTCGGGCGCAGGGCGTGGCGGTGGAGCATGTCGACTGGCGGATCCCTGCCGGTGGCGACCTGGCCGCGGTGGCCACGCTGAGCCGGCTCTACGGGGATCATGGGAGCGCTATCGACGGAGCCAACGCCGAGGTGGTGCGGCGGCTGGACTCCGGCGTGCCGCAGCTTGTCGAGGTGTCCACGGTGGCGCAGGCCGTGCCCGCAATGGTGGGTCGCACCCTGCTGCACTGCGGCCCGGCGATCGACTTCGGGCAGGTGTGCGACCCGCTGCGCCGCTCGATGCGGGCCGCCGTGGTCGCCGAGGGCTGGGCGGCTGACGTCGAGGAGGCGCAGCGGTTGCTGGCCAGCGGCGATGTGGCGCTGGAGCCGGCCAACCACCACCAGGCGGTGGTACCGATGGCCAGCGCGATCGGCCCGACTGCACCGGTCTTCGTGGTGGCTGACCGCGAGGGCGGCACCCGGTCCTACGCGCCGGTCAACCAGGGCCCCGGCGAGGTGGCCTGGTTCGGCCGGGACACTGACGCGGCGGTCGAAAGGTTGAGGTTCCTGCGCGATGTCGCCGGTCCGGCGCTGACCCGGGTCCTGAGCTCGGCCGGCCCACTAGACATCCTCAGCTTGGCCGCACAGGGCGTCGCGATGGGCGACGACCTGCACATGCGCACCCAAGCGGCGACCAACCTGCTTGTCCGAACGTGGCTGCCCCAACTCGCTGAGCTGCCGGACCAGCAGCGCGGCGGGATGGCCCGCTTCCTGTCCGGCAACCACCTCTTCTTCCTCACGCTGGCGATGGCCGCAGCCAAGGCGCTCACTCTCTGGGCCGAGGAGGTGAGCGGGTCAAGCGTCATCACGACCATGTCCCGCAACGGGACCACGTTCGGGATCAAGCTTGCGGGCTCGCCGGAGTGGCACATCACCGCTGCCCCGCCCATCACTGACGCGTTGTACTACTCCGGCTACGGGCCCGAGGACGCCGCCCCGGATATCGGCGACTCCGCCGTGCTGGAGCTGGTAGGACTGGGTGGACCGGCGGCCGCCGGCTCGCCAGCCGTGGCGGCGTTCCTCGGTGGCTCGATGGCCGACGGCAAGCGGGCCACCGAGGCGTTCCGGCAGATATGCGTCGGCACCAGCAGCCGCTTCACGTTGCCTCCGTTGGACTTCAGCGGCACGCCGGTCGGCGTGGACGTGCGGCGGGTGGTGGAGCTGGGGATCACCCCGCAGATCACCACCGGTATCCTGCACTGCTCCTTGGGCGTCGGACAGATTGGCGCCGGGGTGGCCACCGCGCCGCTGGAGTGTTTCACCGAGGCGCTGGCCGCCCTGGACGCTCGCCTGGTGCGGTGAGGGCACTCGACGTCGGCCTCGGGGCCCGGAAGGTGCTCGGCGATCTCGCCGAGGGCCGGGTGGTCGCGGTCTACTCGCGGGCTGCCTACTTGCGGTTTCCGGCCGGACTGTTAGCGGTGACGTCCGCGTGGGCGCCAGCCGGTCCGCTGAACCTGCGGTGCCCGGCGTTACCGGTACTGCGGCCGGGCGCTGCGGTGTGGACGGACGGTTCCCGGCTTTCGGGGCCAGGATGGGCGGTTGCACTAGAGGCACCGACCTGGGTGGGCGAGCTGCCCCCTCCCCCGACAGTTGCCCTGCCCTGCGCCGCCGCCGTGCCTGACCTGACTGGGCTGGCCGCACGTCTGGGCGGGCGCGGGCCGGGGCTTACCCCGGCCGGAGACGACGTGCTGGCCGGCGCGCTGCTTGCGGCACGGGCCCGCTGCGGGCCGGCGGCGGAACCCGAGTTATCCGCGGTTGCTGCCTCCGTACGCACCACCGACCCGGCCCTGGCGTTCCTGGCCTGGGCGGCCCGCGGTCAATGCATCGAACCAGCGCACACTGTGCTGCTGGCGATGACCCGCCGCGATGAGGCCCGGGCGCACGCTGCGGCGACCCGGCTGGTCACGATCGGAGCCTCATCCGGTGCGGCGCTACTTGCCGGGTTGAGGCTCGGGCTGGGCGACCGGGATCAGCGGCCACGCAGGGAAAACCGGACCACCTGGGTCGGCCGACGCCCCGGGTTGGACCAGCGGTAGCGGTGGTCGATCGGGTAGTGCAGAGCGTCGCCCCGGTGCAGTGTGTACTGCTCGCCGGCCACCTCAACGGCCAGCGTGCCGTCGAGCACGAGCAGCAGCTCCTCGCCCGGGTGCTGGGTGACCTCAGCGCCGGATTCGGCGCCCGGCGCCAGCGTTGCTATCTCCCCGGCGGTCCGGAAGCGCTCCCGGGGCCCGCCAATGCCGGCGAGCTCCACACCTGGAGCCGGTGCAGTCAGCGTCGGTCGCCCGGTGACTGGAGTGTGCGCGGCCACCTGCACGGGACCGGACGCAGCGTCGACGAAGTGTCCGATCGGACGGCCCAGCGCGGCAGCCAGCTTCAGCAGCGTGGTGATCGTCGGAACCATGTCGTTGCGCTCGACCTTGTGGATCGCGGCGGCTGACACGTCGGCGCGGCTCGCCAGCTGCTGCAGTGAAAGCCCAAGCTGCTGGCGCAGCTCATGAACCTTGGCGCCGATGGCGCCGACGATCGGCTCCCAATCCGGCACTGGGCCAACGCCCACTTGGCCGCCACGGTCACCCGCCAGCCCGTTGCGCTCCGGCCTGGCATCCGCGGAACCCGGGCCGCCTGTGGTCGCCGACCTGGCCATGAGTGATCTCCTTGACAGTGACATTGCGTTCAGTATGATAAACGCACATCACTTATGGTGTATACGTGGCTGCGTGGACGAGCCCCATCGTAAACGCCGGAAGAAGGGTTATCCGTGCCGCGCAAGACGGTGATCATTGGTGGGGGGGCCGCTGGTCTGGGCGCCGCCGGTGGTGTGAAGGCGGCCGATCCTGGAGCCGACGTCGTCGTCTACACCGAATACGAGGATGTTGCTTACAGCCCCTGCGGCATCCCCTATGTGCACGGCAAGGAGATCCCCGACTTCGAGCGGCTGTTCCTGGCCGGCAAGCAGACCTACATCGACGCAGGCATCGATGTGCACTACAGCACCGCGGTCACCGCGCTGGACACCGCGCACAAGATGGTCACGGTTGTTGGCGAGGGTCGGGTCTCCTACGACACCGTGGTCGTGGCCACCGGCTTCAACTATGCCGATCCCGGGGTGCCGGGCGGCGACCTCGGGGGCCTGTACTACGTCAAGAATATTCGCCGGGCCATGGAGTGGGACAAGGTTCTCGACTCGGTGAAAAAGGCCGTCGTAGTCGACGCCTCGCCGCTCGGGGTGGAGATGGTCACCGCGCTCGCCCAGCGCGGCATCGAGACTCACCTGGTTGACCCATACCCGTGGCCGCTGGCTGAGATGGTCGACCCGGACATCATGGCGCCGGTCGAGGAGTCGTGGGGCGAGCTAGGCGTCGTCGCGCACTACAACAGCACGTTGGAGGCTTTCCTCGGCGACCACAGCGGCCACGTCCGTGCGGTGCGGACCTCCGAAGGTGAGCTGGAAGCCGAGATCGTCGTGGTGTGCACACACAAGGAGCCGAACAACACCCTCGCCGCGAAGGCCGGCCTGAAGCTCGGCTCGACCGGCGGCGTGATCGTCGACGCACGGATGTCCACCTCGGCGCCCCACGTCTTCGCCGCCGGCGACTGCGTCGAGATCCCGCACGGGCTGACCCGGGTTCCACTGCAGGGGCTGACCGGCAGCCACGCTTACGCTCAGGGCAAGGTCGCTGGCGCCAACGCCGGCGGCGGTAACCGGGCTTACCGCGCGGTGTACGTGCCGTGGGGTACCCCGGCTGGCAAGTGGGTGATCGGGGGTGCCTCCTTCGGCGAGACCACTGCCACCGCGTTGGGCATCCCGTACGTGGTGGGGACCGCTCAGGGCATTTCGAGGGCCCGGTACTACCCGGGCGTCAAGCCGGTCAAGGTCAAGCTGCTCGCCGAGCCGGGCAGCCTGCGGCTGATCGGCGCCCAGATGGTCGGCCAAGAGGGAATCAAAGAGCGAGCCGACTTCCTCGCGATGGCGGTTAAGTTCGGCTTCACCCTGGGCGACCTTGCGACGATGGAGAACGTCTACTCGCCGGCGATCGGGGCGCTCAACGAGCCCATCGTCCTGGCCGCACAGAAGGCCCTCGACTCACTCAAGAAGCGCTGACATGTCGTTTTTCCAGTGGCTACGCCGCAACTCCGAGCATTACCTGATGATCGCGGCGCACGAGCAACTGGCGCAGCAGTACTCCGGGCGGGCCCCGCGCCCGCCGCGCGGCCTCAAGGAGTTGTTCTGGCTGCGTCTGTTCGTCCCCATTTACCGGGCACTGCCCTGGCTGGTGCGGCAGCGGATCATGCAGTCCATGCCGGGCAGTCACCGCCAACAATGGGCGCCGCCTCCCCGGACGCAGAACCCGGCGGTGTGATCGCGAGATCCGCGCAAAGAAAACAACCCCGATAATGAAAGGAAGTCTCCCGGTGGCACAGATCGTGGGTGAAAGGGTTAGCAAGGGCGACGCGATCGTCGACTACGAGGAAAAAGTATTCGAGGACATTCAGGCCGAGCCGGGCGAGAAGGCGTACATCCTCATGCACACAGTGCCATTCGAGGGCTCGGTAGGTCTGGTCAATATGCTGACGGCGACCCGGATCAACCGCAAGGGGTTCGACACGCATCTGGTGCTTTACGGCCCGGGATCACTGATGGCGGCGGCTACCCGCGGCTATCCGAAGGTCGGCGATGAGCCGTTCCCCGGTGCGCTGAGCTATAACAAGCAGCTGCAGACGTTCATGAACGAGGGCGGGCACGTCTACGCCTGCCGGTTCTCGGCCGCCGCGCTCTACGGCATGCGCGAGATCGACATGATGGAGGGCGTGAAGCCGATCAACCCGCTCGATGTCCTGGATTCGGTGCTGACGGCCCGCCGGCAGAATGCGCTGATCATGCAGACTTGGACCGTCTGAACCCTCGTGAGTGCGTAACAGTGTCAGGACACTGTTACGCACTCACGAGCACCGGAGGTGCATCATCGTGAACCGGATCGCGGACCTGGGCGGCACCGAAGGCTGGGGCCGGGTCAAGACGCCGACCGCGGACGAACCTGTCTTCGCGCAGGAGTGGGAAGGTCGGGCGTTCGCGTTGGCCTTGCTGTCAATGGGTCGGGTGTCCGGCCGCAACCTTGACGCGTTCCGGCACGCGCTGGAACGCCTGGGGCGCCCCGAATACTTCGACACCTACTACGGGCGGTGGCTGCATGCGGCCGAGCTGATGCTCGTCGAGAGCGCAATTCTCGCCCCCGGCGCGGTGGAGGCTCGGGCCCGCAAGCTGCGCGGTGAGGACGTCGATGAGCCACCGGTGCCCGAGCCGAACAAGCCTGATTACGCGCCGACCGCCGCGGGCTCGCTGCGCACCGTGGAGGACGCACCGCGTTTCGCCGTCGGTGAGCGGGTGCGCGCCAAAGACCTGGAGCCGAAAGGCCACACCCGGTTACCGCACTACCTGCGCGGGCATTGCGGCACCATAGAGATGATCCAGCCCGCGGCGCTGCTGCCGGACACCCACGCCCACTTCCTCGGCGAAAACGCGCAACATGTCTACACCGTGCGTTTCGACTCCCGCGAGCTGTGGGGAGCCGATGCCCAGCCCTTCGCGCTGAGCAGCGAGCTGTACGAGAGCTACCTGGAGCCCGTGTCATGAGTGAGACGACCCCTGCCGACCGGCTGCCGATCGAGCTGCGTACCGAGGCGCTGGAGCAGCTGCTCACCGAGCGCGGGCTGGTCGACCCGTCGGTGATGGACAAGTTCATCCAGACTTACGAGACATCGGTCGGGCCGATGAACGGCGCCAAGGTGATCGCCAAGGCGTGGACCGACCCGGACTACCGCGAGCGACTACTCGCTGACGGCACTGCTGCGATTGCCGAGCTCGGCTTTAAGGGGCCGCAGGGCGAGCACATCGTGGTCGTAGAAAACACCCCGCAGCGGCACAACGTGATCGTCTGCACGTTGTGCTCGTGCTACCCGTGGCCGGTGCTGGGGCTGCCGCCGAGCTGGTACAAGGACCCGGCTTACCGCGCCCGGGTGGTGCGCGAGCCGCGGGTGGTGCTGGCCGAGATGGGTCTCGAGCTGCCCGCCGACACCGAGATCGTGGTCCGGGACTCCAGCTCCGAGGTGCGCTGGCTGGTGCTGCCGGAGCAGCCAGCAGGCACCGAGGACCTGTCTGAGCAGGAGCTGGCCGGACTGGTCACCCGCGACGCCATGGTGGGCGTGGCGAAGGTCAAGGCGCCATGACGGCGGCCGCGCCGCTGGAGATCGACGGTTCCGCCGCACCGCCGCGCAGCAATGGCGAGCTGGTCTTCGCCGAGCCGTGGGAGAGCCGGGCGTTCGGCCTGGCCGTCACCCTCTACGACGCCGGCGCCTTCGAATGGGCGCAGTTCCAGGCCGCGCTGGTCGCACAGATTGCTGCGTGGGAACGTGCGCACCCGTCGGGGGAGTGCTTCAGCTACTACCGCTGCTGGCTCGGCGCGCTGGAGTCGGTGCTCGTGGACGCCGGGATGGTCGGCCCGAACGACGTTGTCGAGCGCGCCACCGCCCTCGCTAGCCGTCCCCCCGACCACGACCACGACCGCTGAAGCAGGCGGACCTTGGCCCAGCTGACTTTCTTCCCCCGGTCCGCTACAGCTACGTTCGGTTATGACAAGCTGCGGCACGTTCGCTCCGCCAAGGGACAGGATGAAGCCAACTTCAATGGCACCAAGTTCAGCCTGCCCAATGTGCATCCACGAAGTCGCCGTGCCCGTGGAGCTAGCCGACGGCACACCACCGCCGTGACCCGGGCCGCGAATGCTACCCGGCCGCCGACTACCGCACCGAGACGCAGCCCGCGAGATGACCTCGATCATCGACTGACAGGGGTTGATCTCTGAGGGTCGGGCTGCGGTCCGATCGCGATGTCCTCAAACGTGCCTCACCCAACCGCCACGTCACCTACCAACCCGGCTGCCGCCTCTGCGGTCCGAGGCGAAGCCTCGTTAGAAAACGGTCGTTCGCTGCCGAGCGCGCCTCCAAGCCCGCACCTCTGCGTAGACCTTCAGGTGCCGCCGGGCGCTCGCTTCCCAGGTGAACCGCGGCAGGAGGGTTCGGCCGCCGGCCCGCAGCCGCTCCCGCAATCCCGGGTCGGTAACCAGTTCGCGCATCGCGCCAGCCAGGCTCGCGGCGTCGGCAACCCTGGGCAGAAGCGCGTCTACGTGGTCGGTGAGGTACTCCCGGAAGACCGGCAGGTCGGTGGCGATCACCGGCAGGTCTTGGCTCATCGCTTCCAGCACCGCGAGTCCCCAGCCCTCCTTGACCGACGGAAAGGCCAGCGCGTCGGCGCTCTGGTACCACCCGGCGAGCTCCGCGTCATCGACGGTGCCGAGCAGCACCACGTCGCGCCCGAGCGCGAGCCCGAGCCCGGGCAGCGAGTCCAGCGCAGCGTCCCGGTAGGCGGCGTAGTCCTGAAAGGAATGCCCGCCAACAATCGCCAGCACCGCGGGCGTGGTCAGCTCCCGCCGCAGCCGTCCCAGCGCCTCGAAGAGGTACACGCTGCCCTTACGCGGCTCCACGCCGCCGACAGCGAGGAACAGAAACGTGCGCTCGTCGGTGATCCCGATCCGGGCCCGCAGCTCGGCGCGCGAAGCCGGCGGTATTCGCGAGAAGCGCTCAAGGTCCACCCCGTTGGGCACGACCACCGGCTCGACGCCGTAGTCCGCGCGCAGGATCCGGCGCCACTGCTCGCTGACCACGAGCACCTGGTCGGGCTCCAGGATCGCCTCGCGCTGGCAGGTGATCAGCACCGGGGTGGTGAAGTCATCGACGTGATGCACCGTGCGCACCACCGATACGGGTGCCCCCGCGTCACGCACCCGGGCCGCCGCCCGGGCCGCGATGCAGTCCTGCGCGTGCAGGATGTCGGCTCGAACGGTGGAACCGTCGATCCGGCGCTCGACGGTGGAACCGTCGTCGACCAGCCTGGCGAGCCCGTCGGTCAGCACGTCGATCGATGCGAATACCCGCTCCTCGAGCGAGCCGCTCTTGGCTGGCGCTGGAAGCACAGTGTGCGGTACCGCTGTCGGTCGGAATAACCCCACTGCGGGATCTCCCAACGCGATCAGGTGTACGGGGTGGCCCTGCCGGTGCAGCTCCTCGGCCAAGCCCATCGTGTGCACCAGGCCACCGCGCGGCTTGGTCGAGTGGGTAACGAGCGCGACTGTCATAGCTGGGTCTGGGAAAGCTCGGGGTCACGGCTGACGATCGCAGCGGCGGCCAGCGAGGCTCGGGCTGCGGTCTCGGTGACCACACAGCCGGCGTCGATGAAGGCCTGGCGTTGCGCGTCGAAGCCCTGCGGGTCGGCTTCGGTGCCGAGCACGTAGACGACGATCACGGGACCGCCGTTCGCGGTGATCTCGGCGCATACCGGCGCCAGCTCACCAGCCGGGTCGTCGTGCGCGCCGTAGCCGAGCACGACATCCAGGATGACTACGGCGACGTCCGGGTCGGTGCCCTGTTCGCGAAGCAGCGCGATGCGCGCCTCGGGATCGATCATCGGGTGCGGCCGTCCCTTGGTGTACTCCTCCTCGCCGAGGTCGAGGCAGGTGTGACTGCCTGCCGGCGCCGGCAGCCCGAAGGCGGAATCCAGCGGAGTGTTGGAGTACACCGGCCCGAGGTGCCCAGGGAGATACCGGGAGAGGATGACCAGCGACTCGTAGCACAGCGTGCCGCCGGAGAACAGCCCGCGGATCAGCCGCCGCTGCTCGGGTAGCTCCGCGATCGCGGCTGCCACCCGCTCGCGCAGCCCGACTGCCGGGTTGGGCGGTTGCCGGCCCAGTGCGGCCAGCGTCGCGATCACCCCGGACTCCAAGGTGTCGGCGACCGTGACCCCGTCCGGCACCTCCATCCCGCACGGCAGGCCGAGCAGCGCGGCGATGACCAGTTTGTCGCCGCCGGCGGCCGGCAGCACTGCGCGGACCACCTCGGGCGAGGGCGGCTTGGACACCAGCAGCACCACCTCGGTGCGCTCGTCATGGGCCAGCGCCCGCAGCGCCGAGCGCGCCATCAGGCCACCCACGTCCGACGAGAGGTCTCTGCCACCGAGGCCGATGACGTGCGAGACGCCGACGCCCCAGCGGTCCAGCAGACTCATCGCCTCCTGCGCGCCGGTGCCGGCGGCAGCGACCACGGCCACTGGGCCCGGCGTGGTGACGTTGGCGAAACCCAGGCAGGTGCCGCCGAGCATCGCGGTGCCCGCTCCGGGGCCCATGACCAGCCGGCCCAGCCGCTCGGCGCGTTGTTTGAGCGCCACTTCGGCGGCCAGCGAGACATTGTCGCTGAACAACAGCACGTCCAGGCCGGCCGACAGGGCCTTGTGCGCCTCCAGCGCTGCGTAGTCGCCGGGAACCGAGACCACTGCGATGTTGCTGTCCGGCGCCCGGTCCAGCGCGTCGCGCAGGGTTCTCGGCGACTGCTCGGTCCCAGAGCTGTCGCCGGACTTGCCGCCAGCGCCGCGGCTGTCGAAGATGCTGGCCCGGCCGGCCTCCTCAGCCTCCCCGGCGACCTCTTCAGCGGAAGCGCGCACCGCAATGACCAGATCGTTGGAGCTGCCGCCGGACCAGTCCTGCGGGTTGAAACCCTGCTCGGTGAGAGTGTCGAGGTTCGCCGGCGTGGCCATCGCGGCGGTGGCCCACTCGACGCCGTCAACGGCGCGCATCGCCCGGGTGCCGGCGAGCTGCACCACCGAGTCGACGTAGGTATCGCGGAACAGTCGGACCCTGGTGATGCTCATGACACGGCTCCAAGCGAAGTGGAGGCGGCGACGATGCGGGTGCCCACCGCGGCACCGCCGGGGGCCGGGTCGAGCGAGCGGGCGGCACGTTCGGAGTTGGTGATCACAGCGGTGCGACCGCCCGCCCGGACGAACTCGATCGCGGCTCGAACCTTGGGTCCCATGCTGCCGTCCGGGAACTGGTCGTCCTCAAGGTGGAGCTGTGCCTCGTCGGCGGTCATGGCGGTAATCGGGCGGGCGTCCGGGGTGCCGTAGTCAAGCATCACCTGCTCCACGTCCGTGACCATGACCAGCGCGTCGACGCCCAGCGCAGTGGCCAGCCGCTGGGCGGCAAGATCTTTGTCCACGACGGCGTCCACGCCGCGGTAGGCGTGCCCGTCTTCGACCACCGGCACCCCTCCGCCACCAGCCGCCACTACCAGCGCACCACGCTCGACCAGTGCGGTGATCACCTCGAGCTCGAGGAATCGCAGCGGGCGCGGCGAGGCGACCATCCGGCGGTAGCCCCGTTCGGCGTCCGGGGCCACTGTCCAGTTCCGCTCAGCGGCCAGCCGCCGCGCCTCCTCCTCACCAAAAAACGGCCCGATCGGTTTCGTGGGGTGAACGAAGGCCGGGTCGTCGGCCGCAACCACGACATGGGTCACCACGCTCACCACGGCGGGCAGCCGTCCGCCGCAGGCGTCGTGCAGCGCCAGGGTGAGCAGGCTGCCCAGTTGGCCCTCAGTCATCGCGCCCAGGCAGAACAGTGGTTGCACCGGCACGGTCTCGCGTGCCGCGTCCTGCTGGATGGACAGGCAGCCGACCTGCGGCCCGTTGCCGTGCACCACGATGACCCTCCACCCGGCGTCACGCAGCGCGCATACGGTGTGCGCCATCGCTCGGGCATTGGCCGCCTGCTCGGCGTGCGTGCCGGCTTGGTCGACCCGGGTGATCGCGTTACCGCCCAGGGCGACGACGGCGGTTCGGGGCATCTGGTTCGCGCTCCCGTCGATATGCATTATGAGAAGCGACGTACACTATAGTAGAAGAAACCGTGGTGACCATGCGACGACTTCGGGGTAGTGATTGACCGGACTGGACGCGGAGCGGGACGACGCCCTGCGCCGGGCACGGGCCCGGTGGCGGGCCGCCGAGGACCGACTGTTCCCGGTGGTGCTCGTCGACCCGGACACCTACCGGCGGGCGTTGTATGTCGTGGGCCTGCTTCTCGAGCAGCTGCGGGCGAATACCACTTCTCTCGACCAGCTGCTCGGCTTGGACGTCGACCCTGCGCCGTTGCTCTCGACACTGCCGGCCGGCTCCGTGTGTGACGACGGGGACCGGCTGACGCTGGAGGCGGCGTTTGCGGTACGGGACAGGGAGCTCGCAGCGGCCGCTAAGCGCGGCCAACGAGCTGCGGCCATCGCGTTGGCGCACGCCGCCGGCGCGACCTGGGTGGACCTCGAGGGATCTTGGGAAGCTGTCCTGAGCACCGGGGGGCGGCACACCGAGATGCATTTGCCCACCGCCCGGGCGTTGGTCGCCACGATCGATCCCTACTCCGGAGATGGCCCGCACCGGCTGGAGCTGGTCGTGCTGGACGGCGACACCGGCACACCAGTCGAGACGACCGACCGCGACCGGGCCTTTGCTGACCGGGCGGAGTGGCTGGCGCAGCGGCAGCGGTGGCGCGCGGATATCGAGGAAGGTAGGTAGATATGACCGGTCCAGCCGCGGTCGCTTCGTTAATCATGGATTTGCAGAGCCTCGGGCTGCGGGTGGAGGCGCCCATCGAGATTCGCCGCGGCGGAGCGGGTCCCACGGACTCTGGAATGCTGTGGATCGAGGGCGTGCCGGTCACCGTCCCCAGCCAGCCCGAGTCCCCCTACGTGCTCAAGGCTGAGGACGACGGACACGGCATCTACCGTGATGGGCGCAAGATGGCTTCGGCCGCCGCCAGCCGCCGGCCCCGGTTCTACGACCTGACCACAGCCGATGGCATTCCCTACTGGAAGATCGCGCTGCTGCACCTGGACTCGCTGGCCAGCACTGTTGTGCAGACGTGCAACTACTGGGGTAACTCCGACCAGTGCGGGTTCTGCGGTATCGGGCTGTCGCTGGGCGCTGGGCGCACGATTGTGAAGAAAACCCCGGCCCAGCTCGCCGAGGTGGCAGTCGCCGCTCGGAACCTCGATGGGGCGGTGGACGTCACCCTGACCACCGGCAGCTCAGCCGCCCCGGACCGTGGTGCGCGCTACGTCGCGCAGTGCGGGCACGCGGTCAAGCAGGCCTCTGGGCTGCCCGTCCAGGTGCAGTTCGAGCCGCCACGCGACCTTGCGGTGCTTCAGGAAGTCGCCGACCTGGGCATCGACGCGGTGGGCATCCACGTCGAGTCCTTCGATCCCGAAGTGCTGGCCACGGTGGCACCAGGCAAGGCGCGCACCGGCATCGAGACCTACTTCCGCACCTGGGAGCGGGCGGTGGCACTGTTCGGTGCGGGCCGGGTGTCCACCTACGTCATCCTCGGCATGGGCGAGGATCCCGAGGTCACCGTCGAGGGGTGCCGGCGCGCCATCGACATCGGCGTTTACCCGTTCGTTGTCCCACTGCGGCCGGTGGCGGGCAGTCTGATGGCCGACGTGCCAGCGCCGGTCCGCACCTACACCGAGCCGATCTACCGCAAGGTCGCCGCACACCTGGCGCTGCGTGGGATGAGCGCCGACGACGCCGGCGCCGGTTGTGCCCGCTGCCAGGCCTGCTCGGCGATGAACACCGTGCAGCCGCTGCTGCAGATCGGCCGCCGGCCAGAGGAGACCGCATGACCCCACTGCGGCCGTCGGCCGACCTGCTGTCCTGCCGGCTGGTTGCCGGGCCGGACGAGCTGGCGCGCCACCACTGGATCCGGCACGAGACATTCGTCCGCGAGCAGCAGGTGTTCGCCGGGTCCGATGTGGACGCCCACGATGCTCGCGAGGACGTGATGCATGTGGTCGGCTACTGCGGGGGGGTGCCGGCTGGCACCGTACGGCTCTACCCGCTCGACGAATCCGGGCGCACCTGGCAGGGTGACCGGCTCGCCGTGCTGCCGGAGTTCCGGCACGTCGGGCTGGGCGCGCCGCTGGTGCGCTTCGCGGTGGCCACCGCCGGCCGGCTGGGCGGGGTCTCGATGCACGCGCACGTGCAAGTCGCCAATGAGCGGTTCTTCACCCGGCTCGGCTGGATCCGGCAAGGCGACGTCGAACTCTACGTCGGTCGGCCGCACCTACTCATGACCATCGCCCTGGCCTCTTGACGCGACCGTTCGCTTTATCGCGGCAGAGCCGGCCGCTGGCCAGGAACCTCGCGCGGACCTCGGGTGCCAGTGAGGTGGTGATCCGATCCAGCGCCGCCTTGCTGGCATCCGGGTGTCCGACCTGGGCGAGCAGCAGATCCGAGCCGGTCTGCGCCGCGATGGTCGCCGCCTCCGGGTAGCGGCCCAGATGCCATAGCGCCAACGACTCGTACTTCGTCGACGAGTAGCGCCGGGCGTGCGCCAGCAGCGCCTCGGCTTGGGCTGGCTCGAAGCGGGCCCGCATCTCCAGCAGCCGCATCGCCGCCCGCGGCCGGAACGGCAGCGACTGGTCGAGCATCGGGGCGGCCGCCTCCACCCGCGCCCCGGCGTCGTCGACGCGGCCGTCGAGCAGATCGCAGTCGGCCAGCGCGAGCAGCGCGTGTAGCTCCTGCTCCAGCTCCAGCGCGCCGCCGCCGCTGTGCGCCAGTTCCACCGCGCGCTGGGCGTGCTCACGCGCTTGCCCGACGTCGCCCAGCTCGAGCAACAGCCACGCCGTGGTCGTGTCGATCCCGGCCCGGTAGAAGCTCACCCCGTACTCGTCGATCATGCGCCGGGCCCGGCCCAGCGAGCGCAGTGCGCCCTCGAAGTCGCCGACGTCGCCCCGGGCCAGTCCGATGAAAAACAGCGTCTGCAGCAGCGGGCGGAACTGTCCGGTCGTCCGGCACAGCACCGCTGCGCGCTCCAGTACAGCGCGGGCCTCGGCGAAGCGGTCCATGTGCTGCAACAGCGCGCCGCGGTAGGCCAGGGCCACCGCTGCTGTGGTGTCGCCGGCGTCGGCGACCACCTGCGCGTAGGCCGACGCAGCGCCGGAGTAGTCGCCGTCCCAATGCCGCACCCGACCGACGAGTAACAGCGAGCTAGGCAGTGCGCCGGGCGCGGCGGCAGCCGACTCGGCGAGCGCCCTGGCCCTGGAGGCGAGGTCGACCGCGCCCAACGCGTCGCGGGCATACAGCGCGGTCCAGCCGAGCTGCTCCAGCACACGAGCCTCGAGCAGCTCGTCGCCGACGTCGCGCGCGATGCCCAGCGCCACCTCTAGGTCGTCGCGAGCATCGCCGTGCCGGCCAAGGTCGGTGCGGATCTCACCACGACGCATGAGCACCGTGGCCACCAGTATTCGCTCGCTGGAGCGCTGCGCGACGCTCAGCGCCTCGTCGAGCAGCCGTTCGGCCTCCAGGTTGGCGAAGACCAGGTGCGCGGCGTGCGCCGCGAGCAGCCAGGCTCTCGCCGCCGCGGCGTAGTCCTGCGCGGCGGCGAGCTGGCGGGCGGCCGCCTCCGGGCGGCCCTCGAACAGCCTGGCGGCCCGGCGATGCCGGCTGACCCGCACCGGCAGCGGCGTGGAGTTGTAGGCAACCTGCCGCACCACGTCGTTGGCGAAGCGAAAGGTATCCCCGCGCACCACGAGCAACCCGGCGCGTAGTGCCCGTCCGGCGCGGCGGGCGCACTCCTCGACGTTGATCCCGGACAGCGCGGCAACCTCATCCAGCAGGAACGCCGACCCGAGCACCGAGCCCTGTTGCAGCAGCACCTCAACGTCGTCACCAGCCCGAACAAACCGCTCGGTGACCGCCTCGTGCAGCGAGCCGGGAATTCCCAGCCCCATCGTCCCGCCGGGCCGGTGGCGCAGCAGCTCGGTGACGAACAGCGGTGAGCCACCGGTCCACTCATGCAGCTGCGACAGGTCGTAGGGCAGCCCGGAGCGTTCCAGCAGGATGCCGACGGCCTGCTCGGACAGCGGACCGAGCTCGATGCAATCGGCCAGGTCGCGCAGCGAGGCGAGCGCGTCGTCGTGCTCGGAGGTGCGCTCGAGGACGAGCGTTAGCACTCGGCTGGTGGCCAGCCGGGCAGCCAGCACATGCAGTGCCTCCACTGTGGACTGTCCGGCATGCTGGCCATCCTCGATTACCAGGAGCAGAGGCCGACGCTCGGCGAGCCGGTCGAGGAATGCAGCCAGGGCCTCCAGGCTGCGGAGATGCTCCAGCTCCGGCGCGGCGCGCTGGTAGTGCACGCCGCCGGTGGACTGCGCCATCTCCGGAACCAGCTCGAGCAGGGTGCCCAGCCAGTCGCCGGCCAGCTCGCGCAGCACGGCGGGCCGGTGCAGTGCGACGACCGCCCGCACCGCGGCCACCAGGGGCTGTAGGTAGAGCGAGCGCTCGGCCTCGAAGCAGCCGCTGGTAAGCACCAGCCCGCCGGTCTGGCGCACCCGAGCGGCGAGCGCTGCGGCTAGGCTGCTCTTGCCGATGCCGGCTTCGCCGAGCACCAGCGCGGTGGCGCCCCCACCTCCGGCCGCCCGGGACCACAGCGCTAGCAGCTGCTCCAGCTCGGCGTCGCGCCCGACCAGGTCGGAGTGCGATGCAGGCGCCTCCGCGGCTAGCAGACTGGCGCCGTAGCCAGGCGGGTCGGCGCGCAGCACGGAGAGGAACACCGCGCGGGTCGCCTCAGATGGGTCGGCGCCAAGCGCCTCGGCCAGCGCGGATCGAAGGGCGTGGTAGGCGGCCAGCGCCGCCCCGGGCGCCCCAGCGCGTTGGTGCCCGACCATCACCGCGCGGCAAGCCTCCTCATCGAGCGGGTCTGCGGCCAATGCGGTGCCGGCGACCTCGACGGCAGTGCGGTACTCGCCCAGCTCCAGGGCTGCCCGCCAACGGCAGCCCCGGGCCCGGCGCAGCTGGGCGACTGCGAGCCGGCGCAGATCCCCGGCCCACGGCAAGTCGACCTCGTCGACCAGCGGTGGCGCCGCAGCGAGCAGCTTTTCGGCCTGCTCGGCCCCGACCGCGGCCAGCGCATATTGCGCGTGTGCCAGCTCGCGCTCAGCGTTGGCCACAAGCTCCTCGGCCTCGAACAAGTCGACAACCGTGCTGCCGTCGAGCACCAGCCGGTAGGCGAATGGACCGCCCTCGATCCTGGCTCGGCCCAGTGACCGGCGTAGCCGGCTGACCAGCACCGCGACGTTGCGGTCGGCCCGGTCCGGCGGGTGATCGTGCCACAGCGCGTCTACCAGGGCCTGCACCGGGACCGGCTGGCCGTGCTTGGCGGCGAGCACCTTGAGCACCTGCTCGGCCTTGCCAGTCGGCGCGGGGCCGTCGAGATCGCCCTCAACACCGAAGCGTCCCAGCAGCCTCAGCCGTACCCGGCCCGGTTCCACCTACGGACTGTACCGCCGCCGTCGACGTAGATCTTGTCCGTGACGTCCCCGGAGCCAGGCCAGCATGCGCATGCCGTCGCGCTCATCGCACGCAGCCTGACTCCTTTTGACCAGGATGTAGCCATGGTCCGCTGGCTTCCTGAGCCCGTGGGCACCGACCGCCAGCAGCTTGGCGTCCGCGTGGTGTAGCTCGGCGGCCCGACGGCTGGGGACCGCCCACTGAAGAACCATGAATGAGTAGCCCCGTGAAGCTGCCGGGTCGGGGGTCCGACAGCCCCACGGGGCTACTTGTCCTTATCGCAGCGAATTATCGCGGTGTTGCAGATCTTCCGATGTTTCACTAATGAGTATGAACGCACCGCCCCGTAGATACGCAGAGCAACCGTTGCCGCAGCAGCGACCGCGAGATCTTCCAGGTGCCGTGGTTCATTCGGGACGAGCGAACGGGGCAGGCGCAGCGACCAGTAGCGGCCGAGCCCCGGGAGTACAATCGGCGCCCATGACAGCGTCGAACGCAGAGGGTCAGCGGGTGGTCCTGGGCCGGCGTGACAAGTTCAACACGATGGTGCCGTTTCACTGGTCCGACGAGGCGCCGCCCGATCTCAACGACGTGGAATGGGCCGAGGAGCTGGGCGCCAGGTGGGAGGGCGACGAGCTGGTCACCTACGACTACCCGTCGCTCATCGGCCTCCTAGAGTATTACGAGAAGGGCGCTTACCTGCCGGACAACGACTGATACGCTCCGTCGCCGTCCTGCTCGTGGTCCCCGCCGGCCTGTGCGGACTCGTGGTAGTTGGCGCAGAAGGTTGAAGACAGTGTCGCACCGCGCTCGCTGGACGTACTATCAAATTTCGTTAAATCTCGGCCTGTCGATCGGAGGGCCGTCCGATGCGGATAGCAAATGTACTTCGCGCCAAGGGATCGGTGGTCGCAACTGTTCCCCCGGACGCGCCGGTCGCCGTTATGCTCGCCCAAATGGCTAAGCACCGTGTCGGGGCCGTGGTTGTCGTCGACGACGGTGCGGTGGTGGGTATGGTCTGGGAGCGAGACGTCATCCGCCTCTTGCACGAACGCGGAGCTTCGCTCGTTCAGACCCCGATCTTGGAGATCATGAACGTCGACGTGATCAGCTGCATGCCTACCGATGAGGTGGACGGCGTCCTACGGATCATGACCGACCGGCGGATCCGGCACCTGCCAGTGATGGTCGGCGATAAGCTCAGCGGTATTGTCAGCATGGGCGATCTGGTCAAGGCGCGAATCGACGAGCTGGAGACCAATCGGGCATACCTGCAGTCCTACATCGGCGCTGGCTGATATACGCCTTGACCGAAGCGCTGCCATGAACTGGCGGTCGGCAATCCACCTGTCAATTCGGTGGTGGGCAGGGAGCTCCCCGCCGAAGTTATTGGTGTCGGGCTGACACCCACCTATGCTCAGCTAGCACCGGAGATCGCGGGTGACTGTTGAGCCAGACGGTCAGCCACTTGCGGCAGCGTGATCGCAGCCGTGGCGGTCGGGTGAGGCACGTTTGAG
>JAICHZ010000002.1 GCA_025924655.1 Pseudonocardiaceae bacterium
TAGCCAGGGCGAAGGGTGCGCGCGTCGTCGGCATCGCTGGAGGGCCGCAGAAGTGCCATCACGTGACCACGGATCTGGGCTTCGACGCCTGTGTCGACTACAAGGCGAGCGACTGGCGTATCCAGTTCAACGCCGCCACGCCCAACGGCGTGGACGCCGGTTTCGAGAATGTCGGCGGTGAGATCATGGACCACGTGCTCACGCGCCTCAACGTCGGCGCGCGTATCGCATTGTGCGGTATGATTTCTCAGTACAATCAGTACAACAGCGCCGACGACGCCCCGGGCTGGATACCCCAGTACCACATTGTGCAGCTCGTGGCACAGCGCGCGAGTATTCATGGCTTCCTGGTGCTTGACCACGCGGACCGTTACCGCGAAGCGATCGAATACCTTGCGGGCCTTATCGCTGAGGGCACGCTCACCTACCACGAGACCATCCTCAACGGCCTCGAAAACGCTGTCGAAGCGCACAATATGCTCTACACCGGCGGCAACACTGGAAAGCTGCTCCTCAAGGTGGCAGAGCCATCTCTATAGAGACGATCACCACTGGCAGGGAGAATGCCGTGACCGACATGGATGTCTACGGTGATTTCACCGAATCCGACCAGGCCGGTATCCCGGGGACCATGTACCGCTTCTTGGACCTGGTCAATGTCAGTCCCGAGTTCCAGTACCACAAACGCCAGATGTGCCCCTGCTGGGGCTACAACCGGGGGATGTGGTCCTGGACGTGGGCTGCGGGGTTGGCTATGAACTCTGCCGGCTGGCCAGGAGCATCCTCAGGTGCAAATCATTGGGGTGGACCGATGCCTGTTCCCTTCGTTCAGTCCGCCGCGGCCGAAGGCACGATCGCCTCCCGCTGGTCGATATCAGCAAGCCCGGCCTATACCTCTGATCGTGATCGGCTTTTCGATGAGGTGCGGTTCGGGCTCAGCGCCGTGTGGGGCGAACCAGGGAGCGTGTGCCGGCGCGTCCGGGCACAGTGTCCACTTCCGGCCGACCCGATCAACGGCTATCGGGTAGATGGTCAAGTCGCCGTCGGCCTCGATATGCAAACGGAGAAAATGTTTGAGGTCCTGGTGGTGTTGGGCTGCGTATCCCTCTGTTCCGTGCAGGCCAAAGCAGTTAGCGACCCAAAGATAGCCCGACATTCCTACCATCCCTCCAATCCCACCCACTAGGAAGATCAGGCCGAAGAAGGCGACCAACGACCATGTCCCTCGAAGACCGAAGGCAGACGACAGCCACGAGGAGGCGATCATAAATCCGGCCGCACTCGCCAGTTGCAGGGCCGTATGGACGGTCCCCACGAGGAACCGACGCAGACCACGGGCGTCGTGGGCGAATCGCACCATTCCCGCCAGGGCCACGATCACCAACGGGATGAGAAGGAAGAGCGTCGGACTCTCCCACACAGCGTTGAGCAAGTCGCCCAGCCCGAGCGCGACGTGGCGGTCTTGGAGATGAAGTCCCAGCATGAAAGCCAACAGCACTTGCACGGCGCCGAACACCCCCGCAAGGGGAAGGTTGTACGGAGCGAGTAACCAGATCCGCTTCCGCAGCCGTTTCGATTCCTCCGGCGACGGATAGGTGCGGGCCTTGCGGTAGGGGACGGGTCCCTCCGCACCAGGAAGGTCCATGCGCTCGGGAAGGTTGTGGGTGGGGTGTAAGAAGGCGCCGCCGCCACCGGAGGCGATGTGTTGGCGAGAGCCATCTTCCTGTTCGTAGCGAGCGTAGTAGTGCTTTCCGCTCTTGATATACAGCACCAGCCGGGCACCGCAGGGCGTGATGATCTCGCGCTCGAGGAACTCCACATCCCGGTCGGAATGGATCTCGGTGTCCTTTCTGCCGCTGTCGACTTCCTTGGCAGTGCATAGAATAATCCGGTCACCGGGCTCCACATGGTCGAGGGCGACACCGGCGAAGTACCGCAATTGGGCTTCGTCGATATAGGACCCGAACTGGATGTCGACGCCCCAGAGCCACCAGCGGTTTGGAAGCTTGAGCGCGAAATAGCTCCGACGCTGCACCGTTTTCCACCCGCCGATCCAGCGTTTGCGGCAGAATATGCTGGTGAAGTTGACCAGCCCGTCGTACCAGTCGTGGCTTCCCGGAATGGCGAAGAGCTCGGGAGCTTCTCCCACGGCGCACGGCAGCGCCGCTTGATACGGACCAAGCATGCGGTTTTGATACTCCACGGCCTTGGGCACCGGGTACACCTGATCGCCGCCCATCACCAGGATGCGCCCCCGCTCGGTGGCGTAGGTCTCGCCGTCCCACTCGAGCTTGAGCCCTTCGGTGGCCAGCAGCCTGGCCACGGTATAGGTCGAATTCCACCCGTCGCCGAGGTCGGCGACGTAGTCCAGCCACAGATCGGCCTGGTCGGAGCGGTCCGGCATCTCAGCCGGTTCCAGCGCCTGCAACTCCCGGTAGTCGGCGTAGGCGCTGAAGACACCCGAGAGCAGAACCCGCACCGCCGTGTCGACGAGTTGGTGGGGATCGAGCCAGCGCACCATCGGCCTGCGCACGAACCCGAGGTCGGCAGGGTCCGAGGAGGATGGGCGAGGGGCGCCCTGTGGAGAGCTGCTCATGACGCCCGCCGCCGGAGCTGGTGCGTGGCCAGGCCGGTGACGTCGACGTCGTCCAGCGACGTGACGACGAGATCAGCGTTCGCGGCCGCTAAAAGTTCCTCGTCGTCGGCTCGGGCCACGCCTAACGCCGCCATGCCGCCGGACTTCGCCGCCTGCACCCCGCTGGTTGCGTCCTCCACGACGAAGCAGTGCTCCGGGGCGACGCCGAGCTCGGCGGCACCGGTCAGGAAGATCTCCGGGTGTGGTTTCCCATGGGCGAAATCGCGCCCAGAGATGTCGACGTCGAAGAACTCCAACAGGCTCAGGCCGGGGCGCAGGAAGTCGTAGTGCAGATCCTGCTCGGCGGCGAAGGTGTCCAGGCGGATCTGGCGGAGGAACAGTCCAGCGTTCTTCGACGATGACGCCGCTGCCACCGGGATCCTGGCATCGCGCACAGCCAGAACGAACCGCAACGCGTCGGGATAAGCCTTGAACTCGCCCGCCTCGATGAGCTTGATGACCATATTCTGCTTATGCGCGGCGTAGGCCTGCGCTCGCTCGGCGGAGTCGGGAACCTTGAAGTACTCCAGGGCCGCGAGCGCTCCACTCATTCGCGGCTTGCCCGATAGCACCTGCTGGTAGACCTGCGGCGTGAAACGCTCGTCGGACCACGAAGTCTGGTTGGCGATGTCGGCCCAGTCGCTTTCCATCAGCTCGCGCAGCGAGTCCTTCCAAGCTCGTTCATGCGGGGAGTCGACCAGTACGCCGTCCACGTCGAAGATCGCTGCTTCAAAGCCTCGTGTCGGCACGATCGCTCCCTTTCCCGGTGTGGTCTGAGTCCTGCGGACGATCGCCCGGACGAGGGCACTGCCGGCGCAGCGGCGCCACCCACTCCTGCCCCGCGGCCAGCTCCCGGACCTCGTCGCCGATGCCGATGCGGACTGGTCGGCTGGAGCCCTCGGCGACGTTTTGCACCGTCAGCTCGTCGCCGGAGATGCTGATCCTGATTGAGGTACCACGGAACTGCATCGGGAAACTGAGCCCGTCGAGGCGGTCGGTGAGCGTCGGGTCGAAGTGCAGAACCCCGTCGCGCACGTTCGCGCCGACGTAGCCGCGCTGCAGGAGGTCCAGCGTGCCGGACATGACGCCCATGTGGATGCCCTCCTTGGTGGTACCGCCCTGCACGTCACCTATATCGCTTTCCAGCGCGACGAGGAACCGCTGCCACGAGCTCTCCGGATCCAAGGCGCCTAGCACGGCGGCGTGGGTGACCAGGCTCAGGGTCGAGCCGTGCGAGGTGCGCCGGTCGTAGTAGTCGATGGTCCGCCGCGCGAGGTCGGGGTCGTAGTCGTACCCGAGCCGTTCGAACAGCTCGCGGAGTTCGTCGCTGGAGAACAGGAAGAACAGCATCACCGTGTCGGCCTGCTTGGCCAGCTGGTACCGGTTGGGGTCGTCGCCTGCGGCCTTGAGGATGCGGTCCAGGCGTTGGATGTTGGGGTGCTCGGCGCGGTAACGCTCCCAGTCCAGCTCCTCGAGATCGGCGTAACCGTCGAACTGGCTGGGGATGCCGTCTGCGTGGAAGGGGACGAACATCTTGCGGCTCATCTCGTCCCACGTGCGCAATTCGTCGTCGGTCAGCCTGAGACGAGCCCGCAGGGCGGCGCGTCGGCTCCGCGGCAACAGATCGAGCACCCGCGGGGCCGTGGCGGCGATCCAGGCAACCATCACGTTGGTATAGGCGTTGTTGCGCAGGCCACCTTTGTCGGCCCCGGGGTAGCGCTCGTGGAACTCGTCGGGACCCATCACCCCGTGGATCTCATACCGATCGCGCTCAGCTGAGTAATGCGCGATGGAGGCCCAGAAACGGGCGATCTCAAGCATGAGCTCAGCACCGTAACCGCGAAGAAATGCCACGTCGTCAGTGGCCTGGTAGTACTGCCAGACGTTGTAGAAGATCGCCGCGTTGACGTGGCGCTGGTTATGGCTGTGGTCGGGGTGCCATTGCCCGGACAGCGGGTTGAGATGGACGACCTGCGTCTCCTCGGTGCCGTCGCTGCCGCTCTGCCACGGGAACATCGCGCCGGAGTAGCCGGCCTCCCGCGCCGCGGCCCGCGCCTCGGCCAGGCGGCGGTAACGGTACATCAATAACCCGCGGGTGACTTCGGGCAGCCGGAAGTTGAGGTAGGGGTAGACGTAGAGCTCGTCCCAGAACACGTGACCGCGGTAGGCCTCACCATTGAGCCCCCGAGCCGGCACTCCCGCGTCGTGCCGGGCGGTGTGCCGCGAGCACACCTGCAACACATGAGACACGTGGAAACGCAGCAGCAACTGCGCGCGAGGCTCGTGGGGAAGCTCGATGTCACCGATGTCCCACAGCTCGGCCCACGCTGCCTCGTGTTCGGTCAGGGCGGCAGCGAAATCCGGGTAGCGCGCGACGTTCTTTCCCGCCGCGACCAGGGTTTCGGCGATCGCGTTGTCGTGGGAGGTGAACAACGAGACCATCTTCTCCACCCGCACCGGGCTGCCCTGCTCGACGTCTAAGGCGAGAACCTGCTGGATGTAGTCCTCCATCTGGTACAGGCTGCGGGCGACTTCCCGCGGGGTGTCACCGTCGCCGCGGAAGACGCGAGTGCGGGCGGCTTCAGCGATGTAGATGTTCGACTGCCGGGTCTGCACCTTCAGGGCGATGATCTCCGGGCCGAACGTGCGCGGGGACCACGGGTTGAGGTGACGGCCCTCGAGCTCGCGGTAGCGGGCAACCATGTGGTTCGTCATGCGACCATCGAGTCCGGAGATCACCTCCACGCGGCCTGACCAGTTGTCCGGAGTGAGCGTCCATTGGATTCCGGCCAAGTGGCTGTTGGCCATGCTCACGAAGCGACGGCTACGCAGGGTCGTGACGCGATCGATGCGGTCGCGGAACTGGAGCTCGCGCTCGACCACGGCGTTGCGAATGTCGTAGGAATGGCGATAGGAAAGCACCTCGACGTTGTCCAGCCGGACTGCTTCCTCGCCCTCGATCCGCAGCTTCAGCAGCAACCAGTTCGGAAGGTTCACCAAGTCCTCGTTGAGCACCGGGCGACCCCCGAGGATGGTGGTCTCCCGGTTGAAGCAGCCGTGGGCGTAGGTGCCTGGGTAATGCACCGCGCTCGCGTCCTCCCATTCAGCCGTACCCCGGGTGGCGAAGTAGCCGTTGCCGGTAGAAGTCAGGGCCTCTCGCAGACCTTCCTGCGCGGGGTCGAAGGCGTCGTAGGTGAGGATGAAGTCAGCCATGGATCTCTCCCTCACCGTGCTCGGGCACCGCCCTCGGAGCGCGGTGAACGCCCCGTCTACTCTGTTTACACCGACCTGAAGGATGCCATGCTCACCGACCGTACGACGCTCACCCAGTTCCTGATCGAGGAGGGGCGCCGCCATCCGGGCGCGACCGGGGAGCTGAACTCCCTTATTCTCGACGTTGCGCTCGCGTGCAAGGCGATCGCCAAGCGGGTTGCCTACGGTGCGCTCGGCGGTGTGCTCGGCGCAGCGGCGACGACCAATGTCCAGGGAGAGACACAGCAGAAACTCGACCTGGTCGCGAACGACCTTTTCCTGCGCGCCAACGAATGGGGCGGCTTGCTCGCCGGGATGGTGTCCGAGGAGTTGGAGGCACCGCATCCCATCCCGGAGCGCTACCCGTGCGGCAAGTACCTCCTGGCGTTCGACCCGCTCGACGGTTCGTCGAACATCGACGTGAATCTGTCGGTCGGCAGCATTTTCTCGATTTTGCGTGCTTTGAATCCAGGCGAGCACGCCGCCGCCCAAGACTTCCTGCAGCCGGGGGCGAAGCAGGTCTGCGCTGGTTACGCGATCTACGGCCCTTCCACGATGATCGTCTTGACCGTCGGCAGGGGAGCGCACGGCTTTACGCTCGAGCCGCAGCTCGGCGAGTTCGTCCTCACCCATCCGGAGATTCGGGTCCCGGCCGCCGCGTGCGAGTTCGCAATCAACGCCTCGAACAGCCGTTTCTGGGAACCGGCGGTGACGCGCTACGTCGACGAGTGCCTCGCCGGCAGTACGGGCCCTCGCGGCAAGGACTTCAATATGCGATGGGTCGCCTCGCTCGTCGCCGAGACGCACCGCATACTCACCCGCGGCGGCGTGTTCCTCTATCCGCGCGATACTAAGGATCCGGCGAAGCAGGGTCGGCTGCGCTTGCTGTACGAGGCCAACCCGGTTGCCTTCATCATCGAGCAGGCGGGCGGCTGCGCTAGCACCGGGCGCCAGCGAGTCCTCGACGTCGCGCCGGAGGAGCTGCACCAGCGCATCGCATTCATCTTCGGCGCGAGTGAAGAGGTCGAGCGCATCGAGCAGTACTACCGCGACCACAACGTAGCCGAGTACGACACGCCGCTGTTCAGCTCGCGCGGCCTGTTCCGCACCAACGGTTGAGGGAAAGGCGCGCAGGCCATGTCGGTCAAACATCCGATCATTGTCATCACTGGCTCGTCAGGTGCCGGGACGACATCAGTGATGCGCACGTTCGAGCAGATCTTCCGGCGCGAGCATGTGAACGCGGCGCTCATCGAAGGCGATAGCTTCCACCGCTACGACCGCACCGAGATGAAGGCCAAGGTTGCTGAGGCGCTTGAACGCGGTGACCACGGGCTCAGCCACTTCGGGCCGGAGGCGAACCTTTTCGAAGAGCTCGAGGAGCTGTTCCGGCAGTACGGCGAGAACGGTCGCGGCCGCGTGCGCAAGTACCTACACGACGAGGAGGAGGCGGCGCCCTACAACCAACCTCCCGGTACGTTCACGCCCTGGGAGGAACTGGTCGCCGACACGGACCTGCTGTACTACGAAGGACTACACGGAGCGGTTGCGACCGGCAAGGTAGACGTCGCCCAGCACGCGGACCTGCTGATCGGCGTCGTTCCAGTGATCAACCTGGAGTGGATCCAGAAGCTGCATCGCGACATGTCGACTCGGGGTTACTCCACCGAGGCGGTGACCGAAACGATTCTGGGGCGCATGCCCGATTACGTGAACTATATCTGCCCGCAGTTCTCGCGCACCCATGTCAACTTCCAACGCGTGCCTATGGTCGACACGTCCAATCCGTTTATCGCCCGGACCGTGCCGACAGCGGATGAGTCGATGCTCATCATCCGCTTCGCTGATCCGCGCGGCATCGATTTCTCATACCTCCTGTCAATGCTGCACGACTCCTTCATGTCGCGCGCCAACACCATCGTCTGCCCTGGCGGCAAGATGGACCTCGCGATGCAGCTTATCTTCACACCGATGATCTGGCGGCTGATCGAGCGGCGCAAGCAGGCGCTCGGGCCCTGATACGGCTACCTGGCCGCGGTCGAGAAGACTGGCAGCACAGTCTTCTTAAAAGTCGCGTTCGTGACGCCGGCGAAAGAGGCGTACCAGGCCAAGGCGGCGGTCAGGAGTCCGACGTAGCCGCCGATGTTCGTGATGCCTGCGGCACCCGAGTACGTACCGATGGTCAACAGGAGGAACGTCGCGAACAGGGCGACTAACACCGAGGCCACTGCGCCGGAGACCCGCAGCGACGCCACCGCCATATAGGCTGTGAAAATTGTCCAGGCCAGCAGGAAAAGCCCGGTCGCGGACGTCGCGGCAGCGGCGGGCAGGCCCGGAGCGACGAACTTGACATAGGCGGCGAAGGACAACCAGAACGCGCCGTAAGAACTGAACGCCAGCGCGCCGAAGGTGTTCGCCTTGCGGAACTCCCACATTCCGGCCAGCAGCTGGACGAGTCCGCCGTAGAACAGGGCTAGCGGCAGCACTACCGGCTCGATGGCCTTGGCAACCAGACCAGCATTGACGCAGCTGAGAACGAACGTGGTCATCGCGAATCCGGCGAGACCGAGTGGGCCGGGATCAGCGATGTGATCGGTCGGAGGCTCGGTTCGCACCGCAAGCGGCTCGGACACACTTCGTCCATAGAGGGTCTCTGCCATCACCTGCTCCTAACGTTTTCACCAGGACTGCTGAAGGACCTGGGCCGGAATCAACGGTCCCACGACATGGCGCTGGCCCGCCACCGGACAGACCTCCGGTGACTAACAGCGCGGTGTCGATTACGCCATGGCACCTCGGCGGCCTGGACGGCCGAGCCCGTACCCTCACCTGTAGTCAGGTGCGGACAACCGGAGTGCATACCGCGCTGCCCGCAAATACAAAGCGCCGGCTGAGTGAGCCGGGGAGAAGGAGTGATGTGGCAGCCACTGATCATGCGAGATGGCTTGCGCTGACCGCGGCGAACGCGGCGGCCGGCAAGAAGGCGCACAACATCACCCTGCTCGATGTGTCCGACCAGCTTGTAATCACGGACTGTTTCGTGATCGCTTCGGCGCCCAACGAGCGGCAGGTGCAGGCGATCGTCGATGCCGTTGAGGAGAAGATGGCGGCCGCTGGAAGTAAGCCGGTACGCCGCGAAGGCGCCCGTGAGGGGCGCTGGGTGCTGTTGGATTTCGTCGACGTTGTGGTGCACGTGCAGCATGCCGAGGAGCGGTCCTTCTACGGTCTGGAGCGGCTGTGGAAGGACTGCCCGACCATCCCGTTCGTAGCCGATGCCGCCGAGGTGGACGAATCGGTGTGACCTTGACGCAACTCGTGCTCTGGCGGCATGGCGAGACGGACTACAACGCGGCACAGCGGATGCAAGGTCAGCTCGACTCGCAGTTGACCGCAACCGGCCTGCGCCAGGCCCGCCGGGCGGCCCCGTGGCTCGCGGAGCTGAAACCGGACGTGCTCGTGGCCTCTGATCTGTCCCGGGCCGGGGACACCGCAGCGGTGCTCGCGGCCGAGATAGGGATGCCGCTGAGGATCGACAAGCGGCTTCGGGAAACCCATCTGGGGGCCTGGCAGGGCCTAACCCACGCGGAGGTGGAGGCGCTGCGGCCAGGTGGCGTCCAGAGCTGGCGGGAGAACCCGCAACTCGCCCCGCCGGGCGGCGAGACCAGGGTGGAAGTGGCCGGACGTGCGGCGCAGGTGGTTGCCGAGCTCGATGCGGCCGGTCACAGAAGCGCGGTGTTGTGCACCCACGGCGGTCTGATCGCCGGTCTGACGCCGCTGCTGCTCGGCCTGCCGATGTCGGGTTGGACGGTGTTCGGCGGAATCAGCAACTGTCACTGGACCGTGCTTATTCGCCGGAGTTCTGGCTGGCGGCTGTTTTCCTATAACACTGCCGCTCCCGTGTGACCGTGGCCGTCGCCGTCGTCACCGACTCAACCGCATACTTTCCGGCCGGCCTCGCCGAGCGCCGCGGTATCCGGCAGGTTCCCCTGCACGTCCTGGTCGATGGCCGGCACTGGCTCGACGGGGTGCAGCTCGGGCCGGCTGAGCTAGTGGAGGCTCTGGCGCGGCGGGCTTCGGTGAGTACGTCTCGACCGACACCGGGGGAGTTCGAGGCGGTGTACACCGAAGCGATCAGCGCCGGTGCCGAGGCCATCGTGTCGGTGCACCTGTCCCGCGCGCTGTCCGGCACCTGGGAGTCGGCCAGACTGGCCGCAGAGCAGGTCGGCCCGAACCGGGTGCGGGTGGTCGATTCCCGATCCACCGGCATGGGTCTGGGCTTCAGTGCACTCGCCGCGGCTGCCGTCGCCGCGGATGGCGGTGATCTGGACACCGTGTACGACACCGCTGAGCGGGTGGGCAGCTGCTGCCGGGTTTTCTTCTCCGTGGACACCCTGGAGCATTTGCGCCGTGGCGGCCGGATCGGTTCGGCAGCCGCGCTGCTGGGCAGCGCCCTGGCGGTCAAGCCGCTGCTGCATGTCGATGCCGGAAAAGTCGTGCCGTTGGAGAAGGTCCGCACTGCTGGCCGCGCGCGGGCACGACTGGTCGACCTCGCGGTGCAGGCAGCGGGATCTGCCCCGGTCGACCTCGCGGTGCATCACCTCGGCGCCGCCGAGCGAGCCGCGGACCTGGTCACTCAACTGCAGGCCCGACTCCCGATGCTGTCGGAATGCCTGGTTTCCGAGGTCGGGGCGGCGATTGGTGCGCATGCCGGGCCCGGAGTGCTCGGTGTGGTCGTACTGCCTGGCGGCCTCAAAGCGTAGTTCAGGGCTCACCGATCCACCTGGCTCGCCGCTGACCGACCATCGCCGGAGCGGGTTTGCTCGACGCCCGAGCGGTTAGGCCGGTGTCCAGGTAGCCGGATCCCTCAACGGCACGAGGGTGGGACCGGTCTGCCAGGGTGTCCGATGTGCTGGCGCTGATCGATCTCGACGGAACATTGGTCGACCGGGATACGCCCGACCGGATAACCGCGACTTATCCCCACCCATCCTGTTATCCACAGCTGATGGACGAGGCCGTCGAGGTGACGGCGACATCGTCCTAGCGTCCCCCCGGTGGCCCTGCTTCCAAGCTTCCCCTCAGCCGACAGTGCTGAACCGCAGCGCGTCCGAGAGCGGTTGGTGGGACTGTGCGGTGCTCCCGGTCCGGCGACCGATCCCGCTGATCCAGACGCCAGGCATGCTGCCGTCGGCGATTCCGTAAACCTACCCAGCACCTCGCGAGGCGGCCGGCTGGTCCAGCGGTGGGTGCCCGCGCCGCTGCGGGACGCCCGGTGGGAACCCGGCCGGCCAGCGGCGCTACTCCTTTCCTTGGTCGCGGCACTGGCCGCGGTGGTCGCTGCGGTGGGGGTGTGGCGGGATCGTCCGGTACCTGAACCGGCTCCGGCCCTGCCGCTGGTCACCGCAGCCGCGGCGAGAGTTCCGTCGGCACCGCCCGGGGAAGCCCATGAGGTAGTGATCAGTGTGGTTGGCCGGGTCGCCCACCCCGGGTTGATCCGGTTAGCTGACGGCACGAGGGTGGCTGACGCACTGGCCGCGGTCGGCGGCGCGCTGCCCGGCACTGACCTGATGGGTCTCAACATCGCTCGGCGGCTGTCCGACGGAGAGCAGCTGCTGGTCGGTGTGGCGCCACCGCCGGGACAGCCGGTTGATAGCCCGGCATCAGGTACTGCCGGCCGGTCTGGGCCGATCGATCTGAACGCGGCGACTCTTGAGCAGCTTGACGGGCTACCCGGCGTCGGCACGGTCACCGCCCAGCGGATCGTGGACTGGCGCACCGCGCACGGTCACTTCACGTCGGTGGATCAGCTCCGCGAGGTGAGTGGAATCGGGCAGGCGCGGCTGAATCAGCTTAAGAAGCTGGTGCGGGTGTGACCGCGGACCCGCTTGCCCCTGTACCAGCGCGGCACGACCTGCGCCTGGTGCCGGCCGCCCTGATCAGCTGGGCCGTGGTGCTGTCCGGTCTGTACCTAGGGTCCTTCGCCGCGGCCGCCCTCGGCGCAGCGGGCCTGCTTGTAGCCGCAGCGGCTGCATTGTCTGGCCGTTCCGCAGCGGTCCTCGCGGTAGGCGCAGTGGCCGCCGCTGTGGCACTGGTTGTCGGCACGCAGACCTGGCAGACCGAACATCACCCGCTGCGGTCAGCCGCGCAACGCGGGTCGGCGGCGACCCTGGTAGTGCACCTGCGCGACGACCCACGAGCGGTCGCCTCCCCGGGCTACGGCGGCCGGCAACCGCAGGTCCAGCAGGTGGTCATACACGCCGAACTAGAGGCCGCCGTGGTGGCTGGACAGCAGTGGCGCACCGGCGGTCGGGTGATTCTGCTGGCACCGGCGCACGGCTGGATCGGCCTGCTACCCGGCCAGCGAGTACGGACCACCGGCCTACTCGCCGCTCCAAGCCGATCCGACCTGACGGTGGCCGTGCTGCGGGTGCGAGGTGAGCCCGACGTACTGTCGGCGCCATCCGCGGTCCAACGAGTCGCCGAACGGCTGCGGTCTGGGCTGCGCCTCGCCGCCAGGGCCCTTGACCCGGAGCCGGCCGGCCTTCTCCCTGCGCTGGTAGTCGGCGACACGTCGGCGATGGTGCCCACCGTCGAGGCGGAGTTTCGCGCTGCTGGGCTCACTCATCTCATCGCCGTGTCCGGCACCAACGTAGCGATCGTGTGCGGAGTCGTCCTCGGGCTCGCCCGGCTGGCCGGGCTGGGCTCACGGACGGCGGTGATGTTGGCTGCGCTGACCCTGGTCGGGTTTGTGGTGCTCTGCCGCCCGTCGCCGAGCGTGCTGCGCGCCGCCGTGATGGGTGGCGTCATGCTGCTAGCACTGGTGCTCGGCCGTCGCCGCTCGGCTGTTCCGGCACTGTGCGGCGCTGTCCTTGTCCTGCTACTGGTCGATCCGTCGCTCGGCAACGATCCGGGGTTCGCGCTATCGGTGCTGGCCACTGGCGCGTTGGTGCTGCTGGCCCCGGGTTGGTCGGCGGCGTTGCGCCGGCATGGGGTGCCAGCGGGAATCGCCGAGGCGCTTGCGGTGCCCGCCGCTGCTCATGTGATCACCGCGCCGGTGGTGGCAGGCCTGTCCGGTCAGGTGAGCCTGGTGGCGATTCTGACTAATTTGCTGGCCACCCCTGCGGTGGCGCCGGCGACGGTACTGGGTGTGCTCGCCGCGGTAGCAGCGGCGCTGCACCCGGGTGCCGCTGTTGTCGTGGTGCATCTGGCCGGTCCGGCGGTGAGCTGGCTCGTGGGGGTCGGTCACCAGGGGGCCGAAGTGCCCGACGGTGTGTTGCGGTGGCCCGACGGGGCATATGGCGCGCTGCTGCTCGCACTGATCGTCGCGGTGGGACTGCTTGCCATGCGAGCGCACCGGCTGCGAGTTCTTGCAGCCGCCGGGCTGATGGGCGCCCTGCTTGTGCTGGTGCCGACGAGGTTCGTATCGCCCGGCTGGCCGGCGGCAGGCTGGATAATGGTGGCCTGCGACGTCGGCCAAGGTGATGCAGTCGTACTGGCCACCGCCGAGCCTGGTCGGGCGATCCTCGTCGATACGGGGCCTGACCCAGGTCCAGTATCGGCCTGCCTCGACCGCCTCGGCGTCCGGCGCCTTGCCTTGGTCGTCCTGAGCCATTTGCATGCCGACCACATCGGCGGGCTGGCCGGCGCGCTACGCGGCCGGGCGGTCAGCGCCGTCGCGTTGGGTCCCGGACGAAGCCCCCCGTGGGCGTTGGCCGAGGTCCTGCGGGTCGCGGCGGTGGCCCGTGTGCCGGTGGTCGCGCTCACCGCAGGGCAGCGGCTGTCCTGGCCCGGTCTTGGTCTCGATGTGCTGGCCCCACTGCGCGATCCTGCGCCGGTCGGGGATCACCAGGCCGAGGTCGACGGCACCGCGGTGAACAACACCTCGGTTGTGCTGCGGGCGAGCACTCCCGCCGGTCGAGTATTGCTCACCGGAGACGTCGAGCTCGATGCTCAGGCGGACCTGCTGGTCAACCGGACAGATTTACGGGCCGATGTGCTGAAGGTTCCGCATCACGGATCGCGCTTTAACGCCGAGGAGTTCCTTGCCGCGGTTCGACCGCGAGTGGCGATTGTCAGTGTTGGGGCACACAACAGTTATGGTCATCCCAGCCAGCATGTGCTCGACACACTGGCGGGCAAAGGTGCCGCGGTGCTTCGTACCGACCTCGACGGAGATATCGCGGTGGTGGGCAGCCCCAAGCTTCAGGTAGTCTCGCGCGGAAATGCGCTGCGCAGCCCCTAACCGGGATTACTGCCCGAGCCCGTTCGTGACATGCAAGACATTGCTCACGACACCACCGATCAGTCCGCTACGTTGGGGATCAGCGGCCTGCGGCGCGGCTTTACCGGGATTGCCGAGGCTATAGCTAGCGCCATCGGCACTATGCCTAGGAGTCGTGGGGACTGCGGTAAGACTTCCGGAGGCCGCTGGTTTCGCTGAGGCGGCTAGAGCTGTTCGCGCCGGGGCGCTGTGCCGCGGCGCCGCTCGCACCGGCGCGCGCCGCACAGGGAGATCCTTCAAGGCCGAACTCCACTGTGGAGTCGCGCCTGGCGTCCACGGCGTAGCCTGACCTGGAGTTGCGGAGCTTGCTGGCGGCGGCTGCACGGGCCTCGCGACGTGCGGGCTGGCTACGGGCTCGGTTATCGCCGCCGTCTCGTCGACCCCGGTAAGCAATGAACCGCCGTGCATAACGGTGGCGGACAAGGTTACGGCAGAGCCAGCGAACAGCGCTCCCAAAGTGCGTGCCGTCGGCCTCCAAGGTATGGGTGACGCGGACGAATAGCTGGCGACCATCGGTCCAGCAGCTCCCTTTCGCAGTTCACGGATCAATCCACAAGGCCCGACGCCTTGTGTCGGCGAGACTGTACCCCGCGTTGCCGACGATTGGTGGGATATACCGCGGGACTTGCGAAGAATGCGGCCGGATCAGTGTCGGAGGGCCTCGCGGACGGCTTTGGCGTTCGGCGCCACAGTGGCACGTATTCCTAGGTGGGCTTCGACTGCGTCCAAGGTTTTGAGCCCATCGCCGGTGATGAGCAAAACGGTTTCGCCATCGGGGTCTAGCTGGCCGCATTCGATGAGCTTCTTCGCGCAGGCGACCGTCACCCCGCCAGCGGTCTCCGCGAAGATCCCTTCAGTACGGGCCAGCAACCGGATACCCTCGACCACTTCTGGGTCGGTGACGTCCTCGATTGCACCTTTGGTACGGCGGACGACATCTAACACATACGGGCCGTCGGCGGGCGCACCGATCGCCAGCGAGCGAGCGATGGTGTCCGGCCGGACCGGGATGACCACGTCGCGGCCGGCTTTGAACGCCGCGGATACTGGTGAACATCCGGTGGCTTGGGCGCCGAACACCCGGTACGGCGCCGGCTGGACCAAGTCCAGCTCGGTGAGTTCGCGAAACCCCTTGTCCACCTTGGTCAGCTGCGAACCGGATGCGATCGGCACCACGATCTGGTCGGGCAGCCGCCAGCCGAGTTGCTCGGCGACCTCATAAGCCAGCGTCTTGGAACCCTCGGCGTAATAGGGCCGAACATTGACGTTGACGAACGCCCAGTCCTCGTGCTCGGCGGCCAACTCGGTGGCCAGTCGGTTGACGTCGTCGTAGGTGCCATCCACCGCGATCAGCGCACCGTCATAGACGGCGGTGGTGAGTACTTTTGCTCGTTCCAGTGAGGCGGGGATGAGCACCACCGATTCCCAGCCGGCCCGAGCGGCCGCGGCGGCTACGGCGTTGGCAAGGTTGCCGGTGGACGGGCAGGCCAGTACTCGAAACCCGAGTTGCCGAGCGGCGGCCAGCGCCACGGCCACAACCCGGTCTTTGAAGGAGTGTGTCGGGTTGCCGGTATCGTCTTTGACCCACAGCCGACGGACTCCCAGCGCCTTGGCGAGCCGGTCGGCGCGGATCAGTCGGGTCAGTCCGGGTTGGGTGTTCGGGTGTTCGTCGACATCGGCCGGCACTGGCAGCATCCTGCGATAACGCCAGATCGATGGGGGGCCTGATTCGATGTCCGAGCGGGTGATGCGCCCGAAGTCGTAAGCAACCTCCAGCGGGCCGAAGCAGTCGGCGCAGGCGAACTCCGCCGCCAGTGGTGTGCTGGATCCACATTCTCGGCACACGAGCTCGCGCGCCGATCCCAGATCTAGTGCAGTGGTGGTCATGGTGTCGATCGGTCCAGTATCGATCGTCGCGGTGTCGATCGAGCGTGTGTCGAGCGTGCCAGCCATCGCGAGGTCTCTCCTCATCTCTCCCGCACCTGCGGGTCGGAATTGGCACCGTGATCGCAAGCGGCCTCGCGGTATGAGGACATGCGCGCGCGCTTGCGTCGGTTGCCGGGGCTTCGTCGGGCCGATCCCTCTGCCCCTCTGGATGAGCGGTATTCGGTTGTACCCTTCACCGTACGTCAGTCGGTACCGGCTGCGTAGCCGAGTCCACCATGCGGGAGCTGGCGATCGTCGCACCGACCGGTGCGAGGATGGGCGGCGTGAACTCCGACCCGGCCCCGCCCATGCCGCTGCACTTGATCCTCGGCGAGGAGGAGCTGCTCGTCGAGCGGGCCGTGCAGATCGTGGTAGACGCCGCGCGACGGTCCGACCCGCAGGCTGAAGTGCGTCGCATCCGGGCCACCGATCTGGTGCCCGGCGAACTCGACGAGCTGGTCAGCCCATCGCTGTTCGCCCAAGGGCGGGTGGTGGTCTTAGGCGCCGCCCACGAAGTGAGCAAAGACATCGCCGAGGCGGTCTTAGACCATGCGCGGCATCTGTCGCAGGCAGCGCAGGGCATCGTGCTGGTCGTCACGCACGCTGGCGCTGGTCGCGGTAAGGCCCTGGCCGATGGGCTGCGCGCGGCGGGTGGCACGGTCCGCGAATGTCCCCGAATCACCCGTTTCGAGGATCGGGCCGGCTTCGTACGCGAGGAGGTCCAGCGGGTCGGTGGGCGGATCAGCGCGGGGGCGGTCACCGCATTGCTCGATGCGGTCGGTTCGGACCTGCGGGAGCTCGCCTCGGCAGCGGCTCAGCTAACCACCGACAGCGCCGGCTCCGTCGACGAGACCGCGGTACGCCGCTATCACCGGGGTCGTGCCGAGGTCACCGGCTTCTCGGTTGCGGAGAAGGTGATGACCGGAGACCGGGCCGGAGCTCTGGAGACGCTGCGCTGGGCGATGCAGCTGGGCGTACCGCATGTCCTGGTCGCCGATGCGCTGGCCGACGCGGTGCGCACAGTTGCCCGGGTCAGCGCCTCTGGCCGCACTGACCCGTACCGGCTTGCCAGCGCGTTGGGCATGCCACCGTGGAAAGTCAAAAAGGCGATGGCGCAGTCCCGCGGCTGGGAGCGCGACGGGCTCGCCCAGGCTATGCAGGTGGTTGCGGCGGTCAACGCCGACGTCAAGGGAGTCGCCGCGGACGCCGATTATGCACTGGAACGTGCGGTGCTCGCGCTGTGTGCCGCCCGCCGTCGCTGACCGGCGGGTAACCAACCGCCCCGCGTGCAGCGGCGGATAGCTGGCCGCCGCGCAGTCGGGTTTACAGGTCGTTGACCCGTGCAGCCATCGCTGATTTGCGGTTGGCCGCCTGATTGCGGTGGATGACGCCCTTGCTGACGGCCTTGTCCAGCTGACGGCTGGCGGTCCGCAACTCGCCCAGTGCACGGTCCTTCTCGCCAGTGGCTGCAGCCTCGCGAAACCGGCGGATCGCAGTCTTCAGCGCTGACTTGATCGACTTGTTGCGCAGTCGCGCCTTCTCGTTGGTTCGGATCCGCTTCAGCTGCGACTTGATGTTGGCCACGCGGTTACCTTCGATCTCACTTTCGGGAGGGAGTGCCGTCGCGCGGCACGGTGGACGATCGTAACAGCCGGTACGACCGGCCCTAGATGAAACCCTACAAGAAAGCCGGTAGGACATCGAGGATGGAAGTACTGAGCAGCCGTGTCCTGCTTCATCCTCGGGATCGCGAGCGTTCGACGGCGTTCTACCGTGACGTGCTGGGACTCGCCATCCACCGCGAGTTCCGTGGCGGCACGGTGTTCGTCCTCGGCGGTGGATTCCTGGAGGTTTCGGGGGAGTCCGGAGTGGGGCCGAGCGCAGCGACCGCGGTGTGGTTGCAAGTCAGAGACCTGGCGGCGACCGCCCACCTGCTTGTCGAGCGGGGGGTTGAGGTCCTGCGCGAGCCGCGTCGGGAACCGTGGGGTCTGGAAGAAATGTGGATCGCAGACCCGGACGGTTTGCGGCTGGTGATCGTCGAAGTGCCGGCTGACCACCCGCTGCGCGCCGACAAGCGGCCCACGCCTGAGGAACCGGGTCAGTAAACTCGATAGGGCAGGCACTCACAGTCCTGGGAGAGCGGCCCGGAGCGCGTCGCTCATGCCGTGCGACCATGACTCGATCCCCCGCTGCCATTTGAGGACTGCTGAGTGACCACGTTCGCCGACAAGACGTTCACGCCTCCCGAGCTGATCCGCAACTTCTGCGTCATCGCGCACATCGACCACGGCAAGTCCACCCTGGCTGACCGCATGCTGCAGCTCACCGGCGTGCTCACCGACCGCAACTACCGTGCGCAGTACCTCGACCGGATGGACATCGAGCGCGAGCGGGGCATCACGATCAAGGCGCAGAACGTCCGGCTGCCCTGGCAGGTCAACGGCGTCGACCACGTACTGCACCTGATCGACACTCCCGGCCACGTCGACTTCACCTACGAGGTGTCCCGCGCGCTGGAAGCGTGCGAAGGTGCGGTGCTGCTGGTGGACGCCGCCCAGGGCATCGAGGCGCAGACGCTGGCGAACCTGTATCTGGCGCTGGAGAAGGACCTGCGGGTCATCCCGGTGCTCAACAAGATCGACCTGCCGGCGGCGGAGCCGGATCGCTACGCCGCTGAACTGGCGCACATCCTCGGCTGCGAGCCCGATGACGTGCTGCGGGTCAGCGCGAAGACCGGCCAAGGCGTACGGGAGTTGCTCGACGTGGTCGTCGCGCAGGTCCCGGCCCCGGTGGGCGACGGCAAGGCGCCGACCCGGGCGATGATCTTCGATTCGGTCTACGACTCCTACCGCGGTGTAGTCACCTACATCCGGGTGATGGACGGGCGGATCACTCCCCGGGACCGGATCCGGATGATGTCCACCAACGCCACCCACGAGCTGCTCGAGGTCGGCATCATCTCTCCTGATCAAAAGCCGTGCGACGGCTTGGGCGTCGGTGAGGTCGGCTACCTCATGACCGGGGTGAAAGACGTCCGCCAGTCCCGGGTCGGAGACACCATCACCAGCGAGCGCAACGGCGCCACGGTGGCGCTGCCCGGTTACCGCACTCCCAAACCGATGGTGTTCGCCGGGCTGTACCCGATGGACGGCTCCGACTACCCGGAGCTGCGCGACGCCCTCGACAAGCTACAGCTCAACGATGCCGCGTTGAGCTATGAGCCGGAGACCTCCGCCGCGCTGGGATTCGGCTTCCGCTGCGGGTTCCTCGGTCTGCTGCACCTGGAGATCACCCGCGACCGGCTGCAGCGTGAGTTCGGCCTCGAGCTGATCTCCACCGCGCCCAACGTGATCTACCGGGTGGTCCGCGACGACAACACCGAGCAGGTCGTGACCAACCCCGCGGACTGGCCCGACGGCAGGGTCGTCGACGTCTACGAGCCGGTGGTCCGCTGCACTCTCATCGCGCCATCGGAGTTCGTCGGAACGATCATGGAACTCTGCCAGGGCCGTCGCGGCACCCTGCTGGGGATGGACTACCTGTCGGAGTCGCGGGTGGAGCTGCGCTACACCCTGCCAATGGCCGAAATCGTGTTCGACTTCTTCGACGCCTTGAAATCCCGCACCCGCGGTTATGCCTCGATGGATTACGAGGAGGCCGGCGAGCAGATCGCCGACCTGGTGAAGGTGGACATCCTGCTGCAGGGCGAGCCGGTGGACGCGTTCTCGACGATCGTGCACCGCGATGCCGCCTACGGCTACGGCACCTCGATGGCGACGAAACTGCGGGAGCTCATCCCGCGCCAGCAGTTCGAAGTGCCGATCCAAGCCGCGATCGGCTCCCGAATCATCGCCCGGGAGACCATCCGCGCCATCCGCAAGGACGTGCTGGCCAAGTGCTACGGCGGCGACATCACCCGCAAGCGCAAGCTGCTGGAGAAGCAGAAGGAGGGCAAGAAACGGATGAAGACGATCGGGCGCGTCGAGGTCCCGCAAGAAGCCTTCGTCGCCGCGCTGTCCACCAACGACTCGGTCAAGCCCGCCAATAAGAAACCATGATCACTGGTTGGGTGCCAAGAACGACAGTATTTGTCGCCTGAGGCACACAAACGGTGATCATGGGTGGGACTGTCGGTGCACCCTGCCCTGTTCCGGCTCGGCTGCTGGACGGCCTGCTCCCGTAGCGCTACTTGCCGGGATCAAGCGTGAAGACGATCTTGCCGGCGGTCTCGCCGTCGAGCATCGCCGCAAAGCCGTGCTCCGCCTCGGACATTGGCAGCTCGGTGCCGATCTGCGGGCGCAGTCCGGTGATGTCCAGGAACGCCAACAGGTCGCGCAGTTCGTCTCGGGTGCCCATGGTGGAGCCCACCATTCGCAGCTGCAGGAAAAACAGCCGCTGCAGTTCGGCGCGGTCGGCGTCGCCGCTGGTGGCGCCGCTGCAGACGATGATGCCTCCCGGTTTGAGTGACTTCGCTGAATGTGACCAGGTGGCCTTGCCGACCGTCTCGAACACTGCATCCACCCGTTCGGGCAGTCGGGCGCCGGGCTCGAACGCCTGGTGCGCGCCCAGCGAGTGGGCCAGCGCGCGCTTTGCCTCAGTGCGCCCGGTCACCCAGACGCGCATCCCAGCAGCTCTGCCGAGCTGCACCAGGGCAGTGGACACCCCGCCGGAGGCGCCTTGCACGAGCATGGTCTGGCCGGGCCGCAATCCCGATTTCACGAATAGCATCCGGTAGGCGGTGAGCCACGCAGTGCCCATGCAAGCTGCTTCGGGAAAGGTCAACGACGCCGGCTTGGGCACCACATTGCGCGTGGGCACCACGACGGTGTCAGCGAAGGTGCCCGGCAGCTTCTCGGTGAGCAGTGTGCGGCGTGGATCCAGGGTCTCGTCGCCGATCCAGCCAGGACTGGTCACCACCGGATAGATCACCACCTCCGCGCCGTCGGCCAGCACACCAGCGCCGTCGCATCCCAGAATCATCGGGAATTGGTCGCGTTTGATACCCACTCCGCGCAGCGTCCACAGGTCGTGCATATTCAGGCTGGCTGCCATGACGGTGACCGCCGCGGCGCCCGGTGGCACTTCTGGGTCGGGACGGTCTCCCATCCGCAGCGAGGCCAGCGGGTTTTCCTGATTCGGCTCAGCAGCATAGATGGCGAACATGATCCCAAATGTAGTGCCGCCCACCCGGTCGTACGCCGCAGGCGGGCTATCCTGCGGGTGTGCTCGAGGTGCTCCAATGGTGGGACGGCGTGGAGCTGTGGCTCACCCAGCTCGGGCTCGCGCTGCAGGTGGCCCTGTTGATGCTGGTGTTACTGCCAGCCGTTTGGTGGGCGGCCCGGGTGCTTGATCGGGCTGTTGGTGTGGTCTTCGAACGGCTCGGGCACTGCTACACCGTGGACGCGGAGGATGCGCAGGAGCCTCGATGAGCTCCCACCGGCGGGTCAGCGCCGCGCTGATCGGGCTGCTGGTATTGGTGGTCGTCGGCTGGGTGGGGCGTCACGCGCTGACCGACCCCGCTGCTGGGTCGCCCAGCAGTAACCGGCCCGCGGCGGTCGCCTCGGCGGCTGGCCTGCCGGTACAAGGTCTGTCGCAGTTACCGCCGCAGGTCGGGCAGGAGTGGCAGCTGCTCCAGCACGGTGGCCCGTTCCGGTACCGGCAGGACGGGGTGGTCTTCGGTAACCGGGAGAAGCACTTGCCGCCACGGCGGTCCGGCTATTACCACGAGTACACCGTCCCGACGCCGGGAGCGCATGACCGGGGCGCCCGGCGCCTGATCACCGGCGGTGCGGCCGAGCTGTACTACACCGGCGACCACTACGTGTCGTTCGTCGTGGTCGATCCGCAGCGGTGAGGCGGATGCTGCGCTATGTCCCCGATGCCGCTCGTGCGCTGGAGCAGGCCCGCGCACGGGGAGCGCTGGTGCACCTGCTGGGCCCGGTGACGAGTAAGGCGCAGGCGCTTGACGCGATCGGCACCGCGTTGAATTTCCCAGCCTGGTACGGCCGCAATCTCGATGCCCTGCACGACTGCCTCACTGACTTATCCTGGCAGCCCACCGGTGAGCACGTGCTGATCTGGACCGGCCACCGCCAGCTCGAAACCGCAGACCCTGACGGCTACCGCGCCATCCTAGAAGTACTAGACGAGACAACCAACCCGAACCGCCCCCTGTCATTCCTACTCGCAGATACCTGACCCACTTGCCATTCGGAGCCGGATAGCAGTTTTCGGCGCCGTGGAGCCGCTATTCGGCTCCGAATGGCGGTTTTGGGCGGCCTACCAGGACGGTGGACGCTTTTCGGTGAAGGCGCGGATGCCTTCTTGGGCTTCGGCTGACTGGAAGCGGGATAGGGACAGTTCGAGCATCGTTGTGAAATCCCACGTCGTCGACGCGTGCAGCAGCTGTTTGGTCAGGGTCAGCGCCTCGGGTGCACCCTTGATGAGCATTCCGGTATAGCGGTCCACTTCGGCGTCGAGCTGATCAGCGGGTACCGCGCTGTTGAGCAGGCCGATCGCGGCTGCCCGGGTAGCGTCGAAGGTCTCGCCGGTGAGAAGCAGTTCGTGCGCCGAGTGCGGCAGCAGCCGGGGCAGCACGGTCACCGAGATCACCGCGGGCACTACACCAAGACGCACCTCAGTGAACGCGAACGTGGCGCGGTCGACGGCGACGGCGATATCGGCGGCCGCGACCAGACCGATCCCGCCAGCGCGGGCGTGCCCGGCGAGCCTGGCGACGACCGGTTTCGGGTGTGTACAGATCCGCTCCAGGATGCCGGGGAGTTCCCTGACCGCGTCCGGCGGCTCGGTGAGATCCATCCCGGCGCAGAACACCGGGCCGGTGTGATCAAGTACTACCACCCGCACTGATCCGTTACCGGCGCTGCGATCGAGCGCGTCCGACAGCTGGGCGCGCAGCGGTGCGGAGAGGGCGTTGCGGTTAGCGGGGGAGTCCAGCGTGATGGTGGCGATCCCGGACTGCACGGCCAGGCGCACCAGCTCGGCGGTCATGCGCCTGACGGTAGACGCTAACAACGGATCACCTGCTGCCCGATCCGTGTCAGTACCGTGCCGTGAAGGGACCTCGACACGCCGTCAACTGTCACTCTGGCGACGACCTACGTGCACATCACCGACGCCGGGGCTGGTGCCGTGCGGTCGCTTGGCATCGTCAGGCCGCCCGGGAATCCGGTGACCTGCTAGCGATGACCCTCGGCAAGGGCACTCAACACCGTCCCGACGCGGGGCCGTCCGATGACTTACCGGGCTACGGTGTAATTACCTCGATCATGTTGCGCGACGCCTAGATTCCCCGCGCGTGTTCCGAGTGTTTCGAACCTGTGTTCGATATAGTGAATCGAGGCGATCGTGGGTGGGAGGTCGGTGTGACCATCATTGCTACCTCTAAGCTGCGCCGGATGCCGCCGTGGGACGAACAGGAGCGCGCGACGCTAGTCGCCCTGCTGCAGGAACGGCCGGAGGCCGCGTCATGGCCACAGGTCGCTGCCGAGATCATGGAAGCGGGCAGCGCGGGGTCAGTGTGGGACGCTGCCCACGCGCAGTCGTTATTCGACGCCGAGACCCCCGATCTGATCACCGAGGCAGCTCGGCACATTACCGATTGGCGGCGCGCTGGGCTGGGCGTGCATACCTTTCGCGATGTGTCATATCCGGCGCAGCTGCGGGAGATCCACCAGGTGCCGCCAGTTCTCTTCAGCCGGGGTGCCCTTCGCCCCGGCGAGCTGGCGGTGTCAGTGGTCGGTTCCAGGGAGGCCTCCGATCAAAGCCTGGACTGGGCGTTCGCGGTGTCGACAGCACTGGTGTCCGTCGGAGTCACCGTCGTCTCCGGCTTGGCGACAGGCATCGACACCGCCGCTCATACCGCGACGCTGGACGCCGGAGGTCGGACAGTCGCGGTGATCGGCACCGGGATCAACCGTGCCTATCCGGCCGCGAACCGGGAACTGCAGGAGCGCATTGCGTGCGAGGGCCTTGTGCTGTCCCAGTTTTGGCCCGATGCCCCGGCGACTAAGAAGTCATTCCCGCTGCGCAATGCGACGATGAGTGGTTACGGTCGAGCCACGATCGTCGTCGAGGCGGGAGAGACCAGCGGTGCTCGGATCCAGGCGCGGGTGGGTGTGGAGCACGGCAGGCCGGTGATCCTGCGCGACTGCGTGGTGCGGGACAATGAGTGGGCCAGAGCGCTGCAGTACCGGCCGGGGGTGCACGTCGTAACTAGCGTGGACGAGGTGCTGAACGTCGTCGCCGTGCTGCGTCCCAATCTCGATGACGTCCTGACGGGCGTGCTCACCGTCGACCAGTGAGCCTCGGGGGCCGTCTTCTCGCCACCGGTAGGACGACAATCACTGAGCGGTTGGTGGCGGAGGCCAGCGGCTACCTTCGCAACGTGGTGCACGAGTCCTACATGACCTGTGCAGTGTGCGCGACACCGATCAAATCCACTTTCGACCTGTGCCTGCGCTGCCGACGTGACCAGCATGAGTTCGGCGACGACCTTGCGGACCTGGTCGTCCCACTTTGCTACGGCATTCGGGGACGGCAGTCCGGGTATTTGATGCACAGCTATAAGGACCTCGAAGCGCCTGCCAAACACAACCAGACCCTGCTTAGCATGCTGCTGCTAGCTGCTCTGGAATGCCATGGCGGCTGCATCGAGCACCGACTCGGCCGCAACGTCGATGCTTGGACGTTCGTGCCGTCCGTTCGGAGCGATCGGACCGGTGAGCATCCGCTGCATGTGGTGGCGAAGCGCGCAGCAGGGGTGGCGCTACCCGAGATCGAGCTCATGGCCGCTGAACATTTGGACCCACAGCAGCGTACAACCCGAGCCGACCGGTTTATCCTCGCCGCGAACAGCGACGTCCGAGATCGTCACATCTTGCTTTTCGAGGATACTTGGACAAGTGGCGGGAACGCCCAATCCGCAGCCCTAACGCTTCGTCGCGGGGACGCGGCGAGCGTCACGATCCTGGCACTCGCGCGATGGCTGAAGCCGGAGGAGCCACCCACCGGTGAATTCGTGTCGAGCCGGCTCACCGAGGATTACGACCCGCTCGTGTGCCCGGTGAGCGGCCAGCATTGCAGCGGCGACTAAGCGGGCGGATGGTGACCTATCGATGCGCCCGGCCACTGAAGACACGCCTTGACCGTAGTCACGTTATATCAAGCGGATAAACGTCTACCGCACGACCATTCGGATCGCCACGCTACTGCACTCGCATGGGCCAGGCGTCCCTGGATGGTGGAGTCGTAGCGGTGCACGATGAGTTCAGCGACAGCGGCGTCGGCGCCCAGAGGGGCTGCGAGCCGCACGGTGTCACCGGCCTGCCGGACGACTTTGTCGGGGAGTAGGCCTGGAGCGAGGAACCACGACGCGACGGCGATGCGGTGGGCGCCGTGCGCCTGCAGCGTTGCGATGGCGTCGGAGACTGTGGGGCGAGCTGCGCAGGCGAAGGCGGGAGCCACCTGCCAACGGGTGTGCTGCGCGAGCCGCTGCGCCACGGCGACGACGGCGGCGTTGGGCTGGGCTCGTTGGGAACCGGCAGCGGCGAGCACGACGCCGAACTCCGAGTCGGCAGGGGATACGCCGACCTCGGCCAGCCGGCGCAGCGCAACGGACTCCAGCCGTGCGTCGGGGCCCAGCACGTCGGCCACTGTGACGTCCAACTCCGGTCGGGCTGCCACGGCGCGCGCCACCGCACCGGGTAAGTCCACGTCAGCGTGGAAGGCGCGGCCCAGCAGCAGGGGGACCACCACCGCGCTGGACACCGTGGCGAGCACGGTCTCCAGCTTGGGTGCGCAGAGGTCCAGGAAGGCGAGCCGGACGTCGAGGTCGGGCCGTAGCCACCGCACCCGATCCACCAGGGAAGAGATCGTGGCGGCCGATCGCGGATCACGGCTGCCGTGGGCCACCGCCACCAAAGCCGGCCTCACGCGGCGTTCCGGGAGCCGACCAGCCCGGCGGCCAGCGTGTTGCCGTCAGTGGCGTCGATGACCAGGAAGCCACCGGTATGCCGGTCGGTGGCGTAGGAGTCCACGGCCAGCGGCTCAGCGAGACGGATCAGCGCGCCGCCGATCTCGTTGAGCTCCAAGGCGTCCGGTGGCTCGGTGTGGTGCAGGGTGTGCAGATCCAGCCGCCCGGTCAGTGCGGTGACGATCGCCCGGACAGTGCGAGTGCCGTGCTTGACCAGCACCCGCGCCCCCGGTCGCAACGGACGGTCGGCCAGCCAGCACAGATCCGCGGAAAGCTCCGTGACCACCCGCGGTGCCTGCTCCGGACGGGCCAGGACCTCGCCGCGCCCGGCGTCGATCTCGTCGGCGAGCAGCACAGTGACCGACTGCCCGGCGATGGCCCGCAGCACCGGACCGTCGGGGGTGTCGATGCCGGTGACGGTGGAGCGCCCCCCGGAGGGCAGCGCGATGACGTCATCGCCGACCGCGAGGACCCCGGAGGCGATCTGGCCGGCCAACCCCCGGTAATCGGGGTGCTCCGCGGTGCGGGGCCGCAACACCAGCTGCACCGGGAAGCGCATCGGCTCGGCCACCGCCTCCCGCCCGGTGGGTACCGTCTCCAGATGTTCCAGCAGCGTCGGGCCCCGATACCACGGGGTTCGCGCGCTGCGGGTCGCGACGTTGTCGCCGTGCAGCGCCGACACTGGCACGGTCACCACGTCCGGCACCCCCAACGAACGAGCCACCGCCGCGAACTCCGACTCGATACAGCGAAAGATCGGCTCGTCGAAGTCCACCAGGTCCATCTTGTTCACCGCCAGCATCACGTGCGGCACCCGCAGGAACGCCATCACGGCGAGGTGGCGCCGGGTCTGCTCGACCAGGCCGTTGCGCGCGTCGACCAGCACCACGGCGAGCTCCGCGGTCGACGCCCCGGTGACGGTGTTGCGGGTGTACTGCACGTGGCCAGGGCAGTCGGCCAGCACGAACTTGCGGGTGGGCGTGGCGAAGTAGCGGTAAGCGACGTCGATGGTGATGCCCTGCTCCCGCTCAGCCCGCAGCCCGTCGGTGAGCAAAGCAAGATCCAGCTCCACGCCGCCCCGAGCCCGGGTCGCCCGATCCACCGCGGCCAGCTGGTCGGACAGAATCGACTGGGTGTCCTGCAGCAACCGCCCGACCAGCGTGGACTTACCGTCGTCAACGGAGCCGGCGGTGGTCAGCCGCAACAGACCAGCCATCAGAAGTAACCGTCGCGTTTGCGGTCTTCCATGGCGGCCTCGGACAGCCGGTCGTCGGCCCGGGTGGCGCCGCGCTCGGTGATCCGGCTGGTGGCCACCTCGGTGAGCACCTCGTCGATGGTCACTGCGGTGGACTCCACCGCGCCGGTGCAGGAAGCGTCGCCCACGGTGCGGTACCGCACCGACTTGGTGACGATCCGCTCGCCGTTGCGCGGGCCGCCCCACTCACCGGCGGTCAGCCACATCCCGTCGCGGGCGAACACCTCCCGCTGGTGTGCGTAGTAGATGTCCGGGACCGGTACGTCGCGCCGCGCGATGTAGTGCCAGATGTCCAGTTCCGTCCAGTTGGACAGCGGGAACACCCGGACGTGCTCGCCGGCGGTGTGCCGGCCGTTGTAGAGACTCCACAGCTCGGGACGTTGCCGGCGGGGATCCCAGCCGCCGAAGGCGTCGCGCAGGCTAACGATGCGCTCCTTGGCCCGCGCCCGGTCCTCATCGCGGCGGGCGCCGCCGAAGACAGCATCGAAGCGGTGCTCGTTGATGGTGTCCAGCAGCGGGACGGTCTGCAACGGGTTGCGGGTCCCGTCGGGGCGCTCGGTCAGCCGCCCGTCGTCGATCCAGTCCTGCACCGCCGCCACGTGCAACCGCAGCCCCAGCTCGGCGACCAGGCGGTCCCGGAAGGCGATCACCTCGGGAAAGTTGTGCCCGGTGTCGACGTGCAGCAGCGGGAACGGCAACGGCGCCGGCTGCAACGCGCGCAGCGCCAGGTGCAGCAGCACCGCGGAGTCCTTGCCCCCGGAGAACAGCAGCACCGGCCGGTCGAACTCGGCGACCACCTCCCGAATGATGTGCACCGCCTCGGACTCCAGCGCCGCCAGATGATCCACGGACGTGCCCCATTCAGCGGGCTCAGCGGGGTTATTCGGGTGCCGGTTACCCCGCTGAGCCCGCTGAATGCGTGTCAGGATTGCCGTCACGTTATGCCCCTGTTGGTGAGTAGGTCGATTACCTGCTGTGCCGCGGCGGCGACGCGGGTGCCGGTGGTGTCTAGTCGCAGATCGGGTTTGTCGGGCTCCTCGTACGGGTCGTCCACGCCGGTCATCTCGGTCAGTTCACCGGCCGTGGCCCGGGCGTAAAGGCCTTTGACGTCGCGGCGGATGCACTCGGCCAGCGGGGTGGCCACGTGCACTTCGAGATAACCAGTGCTGTGCGCGTCGTGGTGGACGCGTACCTCGTCGCGGGTGCCGGCGTACGGGGCGATGACCGGAACCAGGGCGACGACACCGTGCCGGGCGAGCAGCTCGGCCACGAACCCGACGCGCCGGACGTGGGTGTCCCGATCGTCCCGCGAGAAACCCAACCCGGCCGACAGGCCACGGCGCAGCTCGTCACCGTCGAGGACCTCGACCTCCCGACCGGCGGCGCGCAGCCGCTTGGCGACGGCGACGGCGATCGTGGTCTTGCCCGCGCCGGACAGGCCGGTCAGCCAGACGGTGGCGCCCCGGCTCATCGGTGGATCCCGCATTCGGTCTTGGTCAAGCCCGCCCAGCGTCCGGCCCGGGGATCCTGCCCGGTCGCCACCGCTCGGGTGCACGGAACGCAGCCGATCGACGGGTAACCGGCAGCCACCAGCGGGTTGACCAGGATGCCGTGCTCGGCGGTGTAATTCTCGACGTCAGCGTCGCTCCAGGCCGCGATCGGAGCGATCTTCACCTTGCCCCGGTCGGCGTCGTAGGCCACCATCGGCGTGCCGCGCCTACTCGGCGCGTCGGCCCGGCGCAGCCCGGTAGCCCAGGCGTCGTAGTGCACCAGCGCGCGATCCAGTGGTTCCACTTTGCGCATCCGGCAGCACCGGTCCGGGTCGCGGTCGTGTAGCTTGGGTCCCTCAGTGGCGTCCTGCTCGGCGACGGTGTGCCGGGGCGTCAGGCTGATCACGTTCACGTCGTAGGCCGCGGCGACGGCGTCTCGAGTGCCCAACGTCTCGGCGAAGTGATAACCGGTATCCAGGAACAGCACATCGACGCCTGCCGCAACCTGAGACACCAGGTGCACCAACACCGCGTCCTGCATCGACGATGCCACCGCGAACCGTGCGCCGAAGGTCTGCACCGCCCACCGCAGGACCTCCGCAGCGGGGGCGGACTCCAGCTCGCGGCATGCCTCCCGCGCGAGCTGCTCCAGGTCGACGGTCACTGTCACCGCGCTGTCTCCGGTACCGGTGCCACCAGTGCCACCAAGCGCACGACGAACGCCCGCTGGCAGTCCGCGCAACGCCACGCCCCTGCCGGCTCTTCGGAGGGCCGAATGTCCTCCTCGCCGCAGTACGGGCAGTAGAACGGAACCGCCCTTGCCTCGGTCATCGCAGCGAGCCCTCGTCGGCGCGGGCTACCCACTGCGCGAACCGCTCGTCCGGCTTGCGCTGCTGGACGTAACTGCGGACCACCCGCTCGACGTAGTCGGCTAGCTCGGCGGAGGCCACCTTGTGCCCACGCAGCTTGCGGCCGAACCCGCTGTCCAGCCCCAACCCGCCGCCCAGGTGCACCTGGAAGCCCTCAACCTGGTTGCCTGCAGCGTCGGTGACCAGCTGGCCCTTGAGCCCGATGTCGGCGACCTGGATCCGGGCACACGAGTTCGGGCAGCCGTTGAGGTGCACCGAGACCGGGACGTCCAGAGCGGACTGAACGTCGACGAGGCGCTGCTCCAGCTCGTCCACCAACGTGATCGCCCGGTTCTTGGTCTCCACAATGGCAAGCTTGCAGAACTCGATGCCGGTGCAGGCCATCACCGAGCGCCGCCACGGGCTGGCGTCGGCCCGCAATCCCAGCCGGTCCAGGTCGGTGACCAGGCCGTCCACTTCGGAGTCGGCGACGTCGAGCACGACGAGCTTCTGGTACGGAGTCAGTCGAACCCGGGCGGACCCGGCACGCTCGACGGCTTTGGCTACGTCGACCAGTGTGCTGCCCGAGACGCGACCGGCCATCGGAGCGAGACCGATGTAGCACTTGCCGTCGCGCTGGCGGTGCACGCCGACGTGGTCGATCGGGGCGGGCGGCGCTTGCGGGGCGGGGCCGTCGAGGAGCCTCCGGTGCAGGTACTGGGTCTCCAGCACGTCGCGGAAGCGTTCCGCGCCCCAGTCGGCGATGAGGAACTTGATCCGGGCGCGGTGCCGCAACCGCCGGTAGCCGTAGTCCCGGAACAGCGTCGTCACCGCGGCCCAGACCTCGGGCACTTCGTCGCGTGGCACCCAGGCGCCCAGTCGCTGTGCGATCTTCGGGTTGGTGGACAAACCGCCGCCGACCCAGAGGTCGAAGCCCGGGCCGTGCTCGGGATGCGCCACCCCGACGAAGGAGATGTCGTTGACTTCGTGGGCGACGTCCTGCAGACCGGAGATGGCGGTCTTGTACTTGCGAGGCAGGTTGGAGAACTCGGGACTGCCGATGTAGCGCCGGGTGATCTCGTCGATCGCCGGGGTACCGTCGATGATCTCGTCGGCGGAGATGCCGGCGACCGGGGAGCCCAGCACAACGCGAGGGCAGTCGCCGCAGGCTTCGGTGGTGGACAGCCCGACGGCTTCGAGCTGTTCCCAGATCGCGGGCACGTCCTCTATCCGGATCCAGTGGTACTGGATATTCTCCCGGTCGGTGATGTCAGCGGTGTCGCGGGCGTAGAGCCGAGAGATCTCGCCGACCACCCGCAGTTGCTCGGTGCTCAGCGCGCCACCGTCGATGCGCACCCGCATCATGAAGTAGGAGTCGTCGAGTTCCTCGGGCTCCAGAGTGCCGGTCCGGCCGCCGTCGATACCGGGTCGGCGCTGGGTGTAAAGCCCCCACCAGCGGAACCGGCCGCGCAGATCAGCCGGATCGATCGAATCGAAGCCTCGCTGCGCATAGACCGTCTCGATCCGGCGCCGGACGTTGAGCCCGTCGTCGTCTTTCTTGGTGCGCTCGTTGGGGTTGAGCGGCTCGAGATGACCCAGAGCCCACTGGCCCTCCCCACGGCGAACCTTGGTCGCTGGCGCTTGGCGTGGTGGTGCAGACATCGGGTGCCTCCGTTGAGGGAGCACCGACGCACGGGGGAGGCCATGACCAGGTCATTACGCAGCCCAGCTTCCGGCGCACCCGGCGCCGGCTGGACAGAGTCGGGCGGGGCGTCAGCTCATCGAGCGGCACAGCGCGCTAGAAACCCGGACATAATCGACATGGCGGCGAACCACCAGCGGGAGTCCGGGCGCGACCACGTGCTCCAGAGTGCCACCTGGGCGCCGTCGCGACTAGCTACGTTCGGATGTTGGGATACTGCTCACGTGGCTGCCCTTCCCGTCGGTGCCCAGGCCCCGTCTGACGGGGCGTTGCCCGCTGCGGCTCTGTGCGAATTGCACCGGGCGCCGTTCGGCGTCTACATCCATGTGCCGTTCTGCGCCACCCGCTGCGGATATTGCGACTTCAACACCTACACCCCCGGAGAGCTGGCCACCTCACACTCCAGCTGGCTTGACGCGGTGCGCCGGGAACTGGACCTCGCTGTCCAGGTGCTCGGGGAGCCCGTGCCGGCTGACACGGTGTTCGTCGGCGGTGGTACGCCGTCGCTGCTCGGTGCCGCGGGCCTGGCCGCAGTGCTCGACGCCGTCCGCGGATCGCTGGGACTGGTCCCAGGCGCCGAGGTGACCACCGAGGCTAACCCCGAATCCACCTCACCGGAGTTCTTCGCCGGGATCGCCGCGGCCGGCTACACCCGGGTCTCGCTCGGGATGCAGAGCGCCGCGCCGCACGTGCTGGCCGTGCTCGACCGGGTGCATACCCCAGGGCGGCCGGTGACCGCGGCGGCGCAGGCCCGCGCCGCCGGGATCGGGCACGTCAGCATGGATCTTATCTACGGCACGCCGGGGGAGTCCGGCGACGATCTGGCCGCCTCCCTGGAGGCGGTGCTCAGCGCCGGGGTCGACCACGTATCGGCGTACGCCCTGGTTGTCGAGCCTGGTACGGCGCTGGCCCGCCGGGTGGCCCGTGGCGAGCTGCCCGCCCCAGACGACGATGTGCTCGCTGAGCGCTACGAGCAGATTGACACGGCGCTGTCCGTGGCGGGTTTGCACTGGTATGAGGTTTCCAACTGGGCGACGTCTGCCGGGTCCCGCTGCCGGCACAACGTCGGCTACTGGGCTGGCGCGAACTGGTGGGGCGCCGGCCCAGGTGCGCACTCGCACGTCGGCGGGGTGCGATGGTGGAACGTCAAACACCCAACCCGCTACGCCGCCGCGCTGCAGGCCCGTTGTTCCCCCGCGGCCGGGCGGGAGATCCTGAGCCCGGAGGAGCAGCACACCGAGCGGGTGATGCTGGGACTGCGGATGGCCGAGGGGTTGCCGGTGGTGGCCCTCGACTCGCCGGGCAGGGTCGCTGCCGATCGCGCGATCTCCGACGGTCTGCTCTCCGCCGTACCAGGCGACCGGCTGGTACTCACCCGCCGCGGCCGCCTACTCGCCGACGCTGTCGTCCGCAACCTCCTAGCACCCTGACAGCTTCGCCACTGGCCGGCGCAGGATGCTGGACGAGCGCGGGAGTTCTCGACCAGCAGCCGGATCAGCTCCACTACCGGGGCGGTGGTGACCAGGTCCGCCAAGAGCCCAGGATATCGGGCGTGTCGGCGGGTTCCGACGGCTGCGCCCGGGGCGCACTAGACTCGGGTCACAGGGCCCTACCAGGGCCAGGGCTCAGTACAGAACCAAGCACCAGGGAGGTGACGTGAACGCGGACGATCGCCGGTTTGAGGTACTGCGCGCCATCGTCACCGACTACGTGGCCACCCATGAGCCGGTGGCGTCTCGATCGTTGGTGGAGCGCCACCAATTCGGGGTATCCAGCGCGACCATTCGCAATGACATGGTGGCGCTGGAAGAAGACGGCTACATCACTCAGCCGCACACCAGCGCCGGTCGGGTGCCCACCGACAAGGGTTACCGGCTGTTCGTCGATCGGCTCTCGGAGATCAAGCCGCTGTCGGTGGCCGAGCGCCGTGCGGTGCAGACCTTCCTGCACGGTGCAGTCGACCTCGACGATGTTTTGCGCCGCAGCGTGCGATTGCTTGCCCAGCTCACGCGCCAGGTGGCGGTGATTCAGTACCCTACACTGAGCCGGTCCACGGTGCGCCACCTCGAGGTGCTCGCGGTGACCCCGGCCCGGTTGATGCTGGTCCTGATCACCGACGCCGGCCGGGTGGACCAGCGTCTGCTCGACCTGGGCGATGTCATCACCGAAGAGCAGGTGGCGCAGCTGCGAACACTGCTCAACCAGGCGCTGGCCGGGCGCCGGCTGGCGGAAGCCTCCGCCGCCGTGGCCGACCTTCCCGAGCAGGTGCCGATTGAGCTCCGCGACGCGATGACCCGGGCCTCCACGGTTCTCATCGAGACGTTGGTGGAACATCCCGAGGAGCGGTTGCTGCTCGGCGGTACCGCCAACCTCACCCGAAACGCCACCGACTTCCCTGGCTCGTTACGCCAGGTACTCGAGGCGTTGGAGGAACAGGTGATCGTGCTCAAGCTGCTGGCCGTCGCCCGTGATTCGGGCACCATCACGGTGCGCATCGGGGAGGAGAACGAGGCCGAGGAGATGCGCAGCACCTCATTGGTCTCGATCGGCTACGCCTCACATGGCACGGTGGTCGGGGGGATGGGCGTGGTCGGACCGACCAGAATGGACTATCCGGGCACCATCGCCGCGGTGCGCGCGGTAGCACGATACGTGGGAGAGATCCTGACTACCCGGTGAGCGAGTCGGGCTCATCGATATGTACGACGATTACCGCGGCGAGGGCTGCGGCAGGAGGACGCCAGCGTGGCCAGGGACTACTACGCAATCCTGGGTGTGCCCCGGGACGCCAGCGCGGAACAGATCAAACGCGCCTACCGCAAGCTGGCGCGGGAGCTGCACCCCGACGTCAATCCTGACGCCGAGGCGCAGCAGCGTTTCCAGACCATCACCGCGGCCTACGAGGTACTGACCGACCCGCAGAAGCGCCAGATCGTCGACCTCGGCGGGGACCCGCTGGAGTCTGGCGCTGGTCGCGGCGCAGGGGGTGATCCCTTCGGCGGGTTCGGTTTCGGCGACATCATGGATGCCTTCTTCGGCGCAGCCGGTGGCGCCGGCCGGCGGGGGCCACGTAGCCGGGTGCAGAGCGGTTCGGATGCGCTGATCCGGCTGCCGCTTGTTCTCGAGGAGTGCGCGAGCGGGGTATCTCGCGAGCTCACCGTGGACACCGCGGTGCTGTGTAGCGAATGCAACGGGTCGGGTTGCGCGCCCGGCACCCGGCCGCAGACCTGCGACACCTGTGCGGGCGCCGGCGAGGTGCAGAACATCCAGCGTTCATTTCTCGGGCAGGTGGTGACCTCGCGGCCGTGCCCGGTGTGCCGCGGCTTCGGCGAAGTCATCCCGGCCCCCTGCCACCAGTGCGGTGGGGATGGCCGGGTCCGGACCCGCCGCACCGTCATGGCCAAGGTGCCGGCCGGGGTCGGCGACGGGATGCGGGTGCGGCTGGCCGGCCAAGGTGAGGTCGGTCCTGGCGGCGGTCCGGCGGGTGATCTGTATGTCGAGGTGCAGGAGGTGCCGCACGAGACGTTCACCCGGGACGGCGCCGACCTGCATTGCACCGTGCGGGTCCCGATGACCTCTGCCGCACTGGGCACTACCGTCGCGTTGCAGACTCTCGATGGCATCGAAGAGGTGCGCGTTGAACCGGGCACGCAGTGCGCGACCGTGCTGACTCTGCGGGGGCGGGGGATGCCACGGCTGCGCAGCACGGGCCGCGCCGAGGGACGGGGTGACCTGTTCGTCCACCTCGATGTGGTGACCCCCACCCGGCTGGATGCCCGGCAGAGCGAACTGTTGCGCGAGCTTGCCCTGCTGCGGGGTGAGGAACAGGCTGAGCTCACGGCGAACGGCCGAGCCGGCGGATTGTTCTCCCGGTTACGGGACTCCTTAGGCGGGCGCTGAGGTTCGACGGCCGCTAAGGTTCGACGGACGCTGAGGAGCCGCGTTGACCAGCCTGCCGGTGTTCTTCGCCGAGCAGCTGCCTTGCGAGGGTGGCGAGACGACTCTGGATGGACCCGAGGGCAGGCATGCCGCGACTGCGCGACGGTTGCGCGCCGGCGAGGGTCTGGTGCTCACCGACGGCTGCGGGGAGTTGGCCGTCTGTGAGGTGCTCGATGCGAGTCGTGATCGGCTGCACCTCAAGGTGCTGCGCCGGGAGCGCGAGCCCGCTCCGGTTTTGCGGGTTACGATCGCCCAAGCGCTGGTCAAGGGCCCACGTGGGGAGCTGGCGGTGGAGCTGGCCACCGAAGCGGGAGTGGACGCGGTACTGCCTTGGCGAGCTGACCGCTGCGTGGCCCGCTGGGACGATGGGCCGCGTGGAGCCAACGCGCTGTCCCGCTGGCGGCAGGCCGCTCGAGAGGCGGCCAAACAGTCCCGCCGCGGATGGTTCCCCGAGGTGGCCGAGCCACTGGACACCGCCGCACTCGGGCAGCGCTGCGCAGCCGCCGCTGGGTGCCTGGTGTTGCACGAGAGTGCCTCGCAACCGCTACCCCAGGTGGCGTTGCCCCCTGCGGGAGAACTACTACTAGTAGTCGGGCCTGAGGGCGGCATCACCGACGTCGAACTGGCCACGTTGACAGCGGCAGGAGGTCTGCCGGTGCGGCTCGGCCGGGGGGTATTGCGTTCTTCGAGTGCCGGAGCAGTCGCTCTCGGTGCAATTAGCGCCCTCTCTCAGCGCTGGAGCTAGGTCATTCAGGTGATAAATGGTGCGAGAGAGCCGCGAAAGGCTAACATTTAGTACGCAAGCCACCTGATTGAGGAATTAGTTCGGGCTCACGGACAAGCCTACAGAGCTCCGCCGGGCACCTCCCCCCTCGGTCCGGCGGCGCTGCGCTGCGGCGGGACAGCCCCCAGTATCCGCCGCGGCGCAGCATCCTCCGGTGAGCGTTGCAACCATTCTGATCGCCGAAATTACAGCCGTTACTGTGCGAAATTGCACGGCCACGGCTCATTTTCGACGATCATTAATGCATTTTATGATCGGGTGGCTACAACCGCCCAGCCGGTGCCCAACCACGCCCCGTAGTTGAGCCGCTCGGTGCGAACGAGCAATCAACGCCCCGCGGAGTCAGGTCTGCGGCTAGCATCTGTCCTACCGGTTGACCCGAGACGCGCGCGTGCGCAGGAAGTAGGACCCACTCCCACGTGACCCCTACCCCAGTGGAGGGCGCCTCCCGATCCGGTTCGGAGACGACGCAGCCCCAGCCGGTCCAGTCGAAGATCGTGATCCCAGACACCGCCGTGCTGTCCCTGCTCGGATCCCGGGACGAAAACCTGAAGATCACCGAAGAGCTGCTCGCCGCTGACGTGCACGTGCGCGGAAACGAGGTGACCCTCACCGGTACGCCGGCGGACGTCGCATTCGCCGAGCGGGCCTTCGGCGAGTTGGTCACCCTGGCCCGCCGCGGCCAGCAGTTCGGTCCTGACGCGGTCCGAGAGACCCTGACGATGCTCACCCAGGGAAACGCCGAATCGCCCGCCGAGGTACTCAGCCTGGATATCCTGTCCCGGCGCGGGCGCACGATCAGACCCAAGACGCTGAACCAGAAGCGTTACGTCGACGCGATCGATCGCTTCACGATCGTGTTCGGCGTCGGACCCGCCGGCACCGGTAAAACGTACCTGGCCATGGCCAAGGCGGTGCAGGCGCTGCAGACCAAACAGGTCAACCGGATCATACTCACCCGGCCGGCAGTCGAGGCTGGCGAACGGTTGGGCTTCCTGCCCGGCACCCTGTACGAGAAGATCGACCCTTACCTGCGCCCGCTCTACGACGCTTTACACGACATGCTCGACCCCGAGTCGATCCCCAAGTTGATGGCCGCCGGAACTATCGAGGTCGCGCCGCTGGCCTACATGCGGGGCCGCACCCTCAACGATGCCTTCATCATCCTCGACGAGGCGCAGAACACCACCCCGCAGCAGATGAAGATGTTCCTCACCCGGCTGGGTTTCGGTTCCAAGGTCGTGGTCACCGGGGACGTGACGCAGATCGACCTGCCAGGCGGTCAGGTGTCCGGACTGCGGATCGTCCAACATATCCTCGACGGTGTGGAAGACGTGCATTTCGCGCAGCTGTCCAGCGCTGACGTGGTCCGGCACCGGCTGGTCACTGACATCGTGGACGCTTATGCGCGGTGGGACGTCCTCCAGGAAGGCACCGGCGCGCGTCCGGTGCCCAACCGGACCGACCGACGCCGGAGACGGTGACGCCGGCGTGGGCATCGAGATCGCTAACGAGTCCGGCACCGTCATCCCCGAAGCATCGATCGCCGCTGCGGCGCGTTTCGCGATGGACCGGATGGGCGTGAGCCCCTTGGCGGAACTGTCCGTACTGCTGGTCGGCAGCGGGGTGATGGCCGATCTGCACCAGCGCTGGATGGACCTGCCGGGGCCCACCGACGTGATGGCCTTCCCGATGGACGACGCGGAGGAGGGCGGGCTGGCGGGTGGCCGGCCGGATAGCCCATCCGGTGGTCCCGCACTGCTCGGCGACATCGTGCTGTGCCCAGAGGTCGCGATCGAACAGGCCGCCGCAGCGGGTCATGCGCTGCTCGACGAGCTGCAGATGCTCACCGTGCATGGCGTGCTGCACCTGCTGGGTTACGACCACGCCGACCACGCCGAGGAGCGCGAGATGTTCGCCCTGCAGGACGGAATCCTTGCTGAGTTCCGGCGCGCCGACATCGCCAACCGGCGCCGGATCGCACAGCGGGACGCGGACACCCGACTGCTTGGAATGGTCGGTCTGGACGGGCCGCAGGAGTCCGGCCCGCCCGGATAACCGCCCGGGACAGCAGGACCGACAGTGCTGAGTTCTTCGGTTCCCTTGCTCGTGCTGGCCGCCGCGCTGCTGGTGGCTGCGGGGGGGTTCGCTGCGGCTGACGCCGCGCTGGGCACGGTGTCCCGGGCCCGGGTCGAGGCGTTGGTGCGCTCGGGTCGCTTCGGTGCCAGCGCGCTGGCGCTGGTCATCGCCGACCGGCCCCGGCACGTCAACTTGCTGCTGTTGTTGCGACTGAGCTGCGAATTGACCGCCACGGTCCTCGTCACGGTGGCGGCGCTGCGGGAGCTGTCGCCGATCTGGCTGGCCGTGCTGGTGACCGGGTTGGCAATGGTGGTGGTGACCTATGTTGTCGTCGGGGTGGGTCCGCGCACCATCGGGCGCCAGCATCCTTATGCCGTCGGTCTCGCCGTGGCCGGACCGGTCCGGGTGCTGGGCCGGATCCTGGGTCCGCTGTCGCGGCTGCTCATTTTCGTCGGTAATGCCATCACGCCCGGTAAAGGTTTTCCAGAAGGGCCGTTCAGCACGGAGGTCGAGCTGCGCGAGCTGGTGGACATAGCGGGTCAGCGCGGCGTGGTCGAGGCCGGCGAGGCCGAGATGATCCATTCTGTGTTCGAGCTCGGGGATACCGTGGCCCGTGAGGTGATGGTGCCCCGAACCGAAATCGTCTGGATCGAGCAGGAAAAATCAGTACGCCAGGCAGTGGCGCTATGCCTACGTTCCGGGTTCTCCCGGATCCCGGTGGTGGGGGACAGCGTCGATGACATCGTCGGTGTCGTGCACATCAAGGATCTGGTGGCGGCTGAGCAGCCCACCGGTGGCACCGTCGGCGAGGTGATGCGGCCCGCGACGTTCGTCCCTGACTCCAAGCTGCTGACCGGGCTGCTCAAGGAGATGCAGGTCTCGCACAACCACATGGCCGTCGTGGTCGACGAGTACGGTGGGACTGCCGGCCTGCTGACGATCGAGGACATCCTCGAGGAGATCGTCGGCGAGATCACCGACGAGTCCGACACCGACCTGCGGCCACCGATCGAGCATCTCGGGGACGGTACGGTACGCGTGATCAGCCGGCTGCCGGTGATCGATCTGGCTGAGCTGTTCGAGGTGGACCTCGAGGACACCGACGTGGAGACCGTGGGGGGGCTGCTGGCGCAGCGGTTGGGTCGGGTGCCGGTGCCCGGTGCCGAGGCGGAGGTGGCCGGCTTGCGGCTACGCGCCGAGGGTGGCAACGATCGTCGCGGGCGGCTGCGCATCACCACGATCACCGCACGCCGAGTCTCCGCGCAGTCCGATTCCACCACCCGCCAGTCCCCGACTCACAACCAGCACCCCGCCGCGGCCGACCCCCCGCAGGAAGCGAGCGACACCAGTGCCTGACACCACCAACCTAGATCCGGAGGACGCCAAGATGGTGACGCTGGCGCGCTCGGCGCTGGCCCGTACTGGTGCCCAGGAGGGTGCCGCGGTACGGGACACCGACGGGCGCAGCTACACCGGTGTCACCGTGTCGCTGCCCTCGCTGGCGTTGACCGCGCTGCAGGCGGCGGTGGCCGCAGCGGCGGCCAGCGGTGCGACCGGCTTGGAGGCAGCTGCGGTGGTATCCGGCGCCGGCGCGGTGGATGCTGCCTCACTGGCTGCGGTCCGGGACCTCGGCCCGGCTGCCCCGGTGCTGGTGGTCGACCAGCGCGGCGCCGTGAGCAGCGTGCTGCGCACAACGGACCAGCCGTGACGGGCATGACACAGCACACCGGCGGGCCGTTTCGGGCCGGGTTCGCCTGCTTGGTGGGCAGGCCCAACGTCGGCAAGTCAACGTTGACCAACTCGCTGGTGGGTCACAAGGTGGCGATCACTTCCAGCCGCCCGCAGACCACCCGGCACACCATCCGCGGAATCGTGCACCAGCCCGGCGGGCAGCTCATCCTGGTGGACACCCCGGGTCTGCACCGGCCCCGAACCCTGCTCGGCGAGCGGCTCAACAGCCTGGTTCGGGCGACCTGGTCGGAGGTGGACGTGATCGGGTTCTGCGTGCCCGCTGACGCCACGATCGGTGCCGGGGACCGGTTCATCGCCAGTGAGCTGGCTGCGCTGGCGCGGCGCACCCCGGTCTTCGGCATCGTTACCAAGACCGACCTGGTGGCCCCACAGCGAGTGGCTGAGCAGCTCGCCGGCCTGGCTGACCTGGCGCGCTCAGCAGGATTCGACGAGTTCGCCGAACTGGTGCCGGTCTCGGCGGTCGACGGTTTTCAGCTGGGGCTGCTCGCTGACCTGCTGCTGGCCCGCATGCCGGAGTCGCCACCGCTATACCCCAGTGGGGAGCTCACTGACGAACCGGAGCAGACCCTGGTCGCTGAGCTGGTCCGGGAGGCGGCACTAGAAGGTGTGCGCGAGGAGCTGCCGCACTCGCTGGCCGTCGTGGTGGAGGAGATGAACCCCCGGGAAGGACGAGCCGGCCTGCTCGATGTCTATGTCAACCTTTACGTCGAACGCGACAGCCAGAAGGCGATCGTGATCGGGCGCGGCGGCCAGCGCCTCAAGGAGGTCGGCAGCCGCGCGCGGACGCACATCGAGGCGCTGCTGGGCACCTCGGTGTACCTGGACCTGCACGTGAAGGTCGCCAAGGATTGGCAACGAGACCCTAAGCAGCTTCGTCGGCTCGGTTTCTGACTCGTCCGCCGGCTGCGGTGCGAGGATGGGCTGGTGAACCTCTACCGCGACACCGGGGTGGTGCTGCGGGTGCAGAAGTTGGGTGAAGCCGATCGGATCATCACGCTGCTGACCCGCCGGCACGGGCGGGTGCGCGCGGTGGCCAAAGGCGTGCGGCGCACCTCGTCGCGGTTCGGCGCCCGGGTGGAGCCGTTCGGGCACGTGGACGTGCAGTTCTACCGCGGGCGGACGCTGGACATCGTCACCCAGGTCGAGACCGTCGACGGCTTCGGTTCCCGACTGGTCGGTGACTACGGCCGCTACACCGCCGGTTGCGCGGTGCTGGAGACCGCCGAGCGGCTGGCCGGCGCCGAGGGGGAGCCGGTGCTGCGGCTGTACCTGCTGGTGGTCGGTGCGCTGCGGGCACTGGCTGACGGGCAGCGGCACGCTCCCTTGGTGCTCGACGCCTTCCTGCTCCGCTCGATGGGCACCGCGGGATGGGCGCCGGCCCTAACCGAATGCGCCCGATGTGGTGCGCCAGGACCGCACCGGGCGTTCAGCGTTCCCGCCGGGGGCGTGGTCTGCCCTGGGTGCCGTCCGGCCGGAGCGGCCACCCCGTCGGCGCAGAGCGTGCAACTGCTCGACGCACTGGAGCGCGGGGACTGGCAGATCGCCGAAGCCGTGCCGGCAGCGGCGTGTCGGGAGGCCAGCGGCCTCATCGCCGCCCACCTCCAGTGGCACCTAGAACGCCAACTCCGCTCGCTACCCCTGGTCGAACGCCCCCGCCTCCCGCATTCAGCGGGCTGAGCGGGGTTATCGGCGGCCGAATAGCCCCGCTGAGCCCGCTGAATGCGTCGGGCGGCAGGATGTGGCGGTGGTTCGAGCGCCTGATCCGCATCCGTCTGGGGCTCGGCCGCCGTTGCTGGCTCCGGAGCGGGTGCCGCGGCATGTCGCGTTGGTGATGGATGGCAACGGGCGGTGGGCGCAGCAGCGCGGGCTGTCGCGTACCGAGGGCCACCGCCGTGGTGAGGCCGTGCTGCTCGACGTCGTCTGCGGGTGCATCGAGCTGGGTGTGAAGTGGCTGTCGGCGTATGCGTTCTCCACCGAGAACTGGCGGCGCAGCCCCGAAGAGGTGCGCTTTCTGATGGGCTTCAACCGCGACGTCATCCGCCGGCGCCGCGACCAGATGCACGAGATGGGAGTCCGGGTGCGCTGGGCCGGGCGCCGCCCGCGGTTGTGGCGCAGCGTGATCCGCGAGCTTGAGGTCGCTCAGGAGCTGACCGCGGACAA
>JAICHZ010000003.1 GCA_025924655.1 Pseudonocardiaceae bacterium
AGCTTAGCACGCGCGCTCACCGAACTCTGACGCAGCGGACTCGACCGGTTAGTCGTCCCCGATACCATCGGGACAGCCCGCCGGTAGGCCGGCGCGAACCTGGGAACGGAGGTCGCCGTGGGCAAGGCGCAGCGGTTCGAGCGTCGGTTGCAGGGTATGGTCGGGGACGCCTTCGCCCGGGTTTTCGGCGGTAGCGTGGTGCCGCAGGAGGTGGCGCAGGCGCTCCAGCGCGAAGCTGACGACAATGCACGCCCGCTCGCGGGCGGGCGGGTGCTCGCGCCTAACCGTTACACCGTGACGCTCGGAGCGGCCGACCACGACCGCCTCGCGGGCGACGAGCAGCGGGTGATCCGGATGCTCACGAGCTGCATCCAGAGCCATCTCGCTGAGCAGGCGTGGGATGTCTACGGAGGCCTTGTGGTAACCCTGGAGCGGTCTGAGACCCTGCACACGGGACAGTTCCGCACCAGCTCGTCCGTCGATCCAGACACACCGCAATCTCGTAACGCAGGAGAGCGAGCGATGACTCAGCAACCAGCCCCGGACTACGGACAACCGGCCGGCTATGACTTCTCGGACTCCCGGTATGTCCAGGACGGCTATCAGCCGGGACACCAGCGCTACGACGAGAGCTACGGTGAATATGATGGCAGCCAGCCTGGTTATGGCGGCCATGCACCGGTAAACCAGGTGAGTTACCCCCGGCTTTCGGCGTCGCTCACCCTCGATGACGGATCGAATCGCTCTTACCAGCTGACCGAAGGCGTCACGGTGGTGGGTCGTGGCCAGGACGCCCAGTTTCGCGTGCCCGACACCGGCGTGTCCCGGCGCCACGTGGAGATCACTTGGGACGGTCAAAACGCGATGCTCGCCGACCTCGGATCGACCAACGGCACGACGGTCAACGGCACCCCGGTCCAGTCCTGGCAACTCGTTGACGGCGACGTGGTACGGGTCGGGCAGTCCCGGCTCGTCTTCCGTACCCAGGGATGACCTCAGCGTGCCGGAGCTGGTACTACAGCTGACCAGAGCGGGTTTCCTGCTGCTGCTCTGGCTGTTCGTGGTGGCCGCGTTACGCGTCGTGCGCTCCGATCTGTTCGTCGCCTCCGGGCTGCGCGCCAGCCTGCCGATATCCCGCCGCGGTGCGCGGATCGCGGAGCGAAACCGGACGCCACGCCAGCTGGTGGTGACTGCGGGCGGCCTCGCGGGCACCCGTATCTCGCTGGATGGCAGGCCCATTCTGATCGGTCGGGCCGATGACTCCACACTGGTGCTCGATGACGACTACGCGTCCACCCGGCATGCCCGCCTGGGTTTGCAGGGCGGGGACTGGTTTCTCGAGGATCTGGGCTCCACCAACGGCACCTACCTGGACCGAGCTAAAGTCACCGGACCTACCCGGGTTCCTCTTGGAGTCCCGATCCGCATCGGCAAGACGGTGATCGAGCTGCGCTCATGACTCTGGTTCTGCGCTACGCAGCCCGAAGCGACCGCGGCCTGGTTCGGCAGAACAACCAGGACGCGGTGTACGCGGGCCCGCGTTTATTGGCGCTCGCCGACGGGATGGGCGGTCACGCGGCGGGCGACATGGCAGCCAAGGTGATGATCGCGGCCTTCGTCCCGCTGGACGACGACGAACCCGGCAACGACCTGCTGGACCAGTTGCACGAGGCCACCCTCGCTGGTAACGCCGCGATCAGCGAGCTGGTCCGGGAGGAACCCGAACGCGAGGGTATGGGCACCACGCTGACCGCGGTGCTCTTCGGCGGCAACAAGATCGGCTTGGTGCATGTCGGCGACTCGCGCGCCTACCTGTTACGCGACGGGGTGTTCAGCCAGATCACCCACGACGACACCTTCGTCCAGTCGTTGATCGACGAAGGACGCATCTCCGAGCACGAGGCCAGCCACCATCCACAGCGCTCGCTGCTACTCAAGGCGCTCACCGGGCACGACGTGGAGCCCACGTTCACGGTCCGGGAGGCCTTCGCCGGGGACCGTTACCTGCTGTGCTCCGATGGTCTTTCCGGTGTGGTCAGCGCCGAGACGCTGGCCGAGGGACTGACCATCCCGGAACCTCAGGCCTGCGCTGACCGGCTTATCGAGCTCGCGTTGCGGGGCGGCGGCCCAGACAACATCACCTGCATCGTGGCCGATGTGGTGGACGTCGAATACGGCGATGATGAGCCGATCATCGGCGGGGCGGCCGGCGACGGAATCGAGGAACCGCAGCCTGACTCGGCGGCCTCCCGGGCCGCAACAGCCACGCTGCCACGCCCAGCGGAGCCCACCCGGATCGAGCCCGCGCCCCCTGACCCGGAACTGCGCCGTCGCAAGCAACGGCGCGCGATGATCGGCCTGGCTGTCGTTGCCGTGCTAGTCGGCACCGTCGCCGCCATCAGCTCGATCCTGGTACTGAGCCAGTACTACGTGGGAGCCGCCAGCACCGGCGAGGTAGCCGTCTTCCACGGTGTCCGCGGCGAGTTCCTCGGTCTGCCGCTGCACACCTGGGCCGAAGGGAGCTGCCGCGACGGCGCGCACGGCTGCGAGGCGGTGTTCTTGCGCGACCTGCAACCATACGCCCGGAGCAACGTGCGCCGCGGGATGATCAGCAACAGCGGGATGGAAGGCGCGCGCGAGATCATCGGTCGGCTGCGCACCAATGATCTGTTGCCGCTGTGCCCCCGGGCCGGCACCGGGAACGTTCCGGTCGAGGCGTCGCGGTTGCCTTCCCCCGCCACCGAAACTCCCGCCAGCGGAAACGCTACGGACAACGCTGCCAGAGATACTCCCGGCAGCCCGACGACGACCGGTACGCCACTGCCGGATAAGCCCTCGGAACCCGGAGTGGACTGCCGGACGGTGAGCTGATGGTCACGGCGGTTCCCACTGCGGACGCGGGCGCCCAGCCCGGGTCCGCTCCGCCCACCAAACGCGGCATAGAGCTGATCATGCTGGCCTTCGCCGCGATCGTGGTGACCACGGCGCTGGTACTGGTGGAGCTCAACCAACCGCACGGGGTCACCCGGTCGGTGCTCTACGACGGAGCCGCTTACCTGGCCTTGTTCGGCGCCGCCCATATTGCGGTGCGGTGGTTCGCGCCATACGCCGACCCGCTGATCCTGCCCTGCGTGGCGTTGCTCAACGGGCTGGGGCTGGTGATGATCCACCGGCTCGACCTGGCTGGCGAGGCAGCGGCCGCCTCGGTCGGTGACCCGGTCCCGACCGGCAACCTCCCGCATCAGATCGCCTGGACCACACTCGGGCTTGGCATGTTCGTGGCGGTGCTGGTGCTGGTCCGCGACCATCGCATGCTGGCCCGTTACGGCTATACCTGCGGGCTGGTCGGGCTGGCGGCGCTGGCCCTGCCAGGCCTGCTGCCCGGCGCTATCTCCGAGGTCAACGGCTCGAAGATCTGGCTGCGGGTCGGCGGGTTGACGATCCAACCGGGTGAGTTCGCCAAGATCCTGATCATGATCTTCGTCGCCGCATTCCTGGTGACCAAACGTGACCTTTTCACCACGGCGGGCCGCAAAGTGCTGGGCATGGAACTGCCCAGAGCCAGAGACCTCGCCCCGCTGCTGGCGGCCTGGGGGATTTCGCTGGGCGTACTGGTGATCGAGAAGGATCTGGGCACCTCACTGCTGTTCTTCGGCATCGTGCTGGTGCTCATCTACGTCGCCACCGAACGGGTCGCCTGGCTGGTGATCGGGCTGATCTTCTTCCTCGGTGGCGCGACGGTCTCGGACATGCTCTTTCGGCATGTGCAACGCCGGGTGACCGCCTGGATCAACCCCTTCTCCGACTACGACGGAGCCGGCTACCAGATGGCGCAGTCGTTGTTCGGGTTGGGCACCGGCGGGGTGTTCGGCACCGGGCTGGGTGCCGGCCGTCCCGACCTGGTGCCCGAAGCGCACACCGACTACATCACCGCCGCGATCGGCGAGGAGCTGGGTTTTGTCGGGTTGGCCGCCGTGTTGTTCACCTACCTGCTGGTGGTCATGCGCGGCATGCGTACCGCATTGACCGTCCGGGACACCTTCGGCAAGCTGCTCGCCGCGGGGCTGGCCTTCGCGATCGGTCTGGAAGTGTTCATCGTGGTCGGCGGGGTGACCAAGCTGATCCCGCTGACCGGGCTCACCGCGCCGTTCCTGGCCTACGGCGGCTCGTCGCTGCTCGCCAACTACATCCTGGTGGCGCTGCTGCTGCGGATCTCCCATGCGGCGCGCTCCCCGGCCGCGTCGGCGGCCCCGCGCAAGCCGGTAGCGCCGTTGGCCGAGGCACGCACCGAAATGGTGCAGCGCCCGTGAACACTCCGCTTCGTCGGGTCGCGCTGGCCGTCATGGGCATGATCGTGCTGCTGCTGGCCAACGCCACCTACATCCAGGTGGTCAACGCCGATACCTACCGCACCGACCCGCGCAACCGGCGGGTGCTGCTCGATGAGTACAGCCGGCAGCGCGGCGAGATCATCGCCGGCGGGTTGCCGGTGGCCAGCTCGGTCGAGACCAGCGGGCAGCTGCGTTTCCTTCGCAAGTACCTCGACGGCCCGATGTACGCCCCGGTCACCGGCTACTACTCGCTGCGTTACGGCGCGGGCGGCATGGAGAACGCGATGGACTCCGTGCTCAACGGTTCCGATGGCCGGCTGTTCGTGCGGCGGCTGTCGGACCTGGTCACCGGGCGCGAACCCAGCGGCGGCAGCGTCGAGCTCACCATCAACCCGGCCGTCCAACGGGTGGCCTACGACCAGCTGACCCGCCGGGGTTATACCGGCGCGGTGGTGGCGATCAAGCCGAGTACCGGGGAGATCCTGGCAATGGCGTCCACCCCGTCCTACGACCCGAACCAGCTGTCCTCGCACGATGGCGCGCAGCAGGAGTCCGCCTGGAACGCGGACACCTCGCCTAAGCGTGAGATTCCACTGACCAACCGGGCAGTCGCAGCCATCTACCCGCCGGGGTCGACCTTCAAGCTGGTGGTCACCGCCGCCGCGCTGGAGGCGGATAAGGCCACCCCGGAGACCCCGCTGACGGCGGCCGCGGCGTTGCAGCTGGAGAACACTACGACGTTGCTGCACAACTTCGCCGACCAGCCGTGCGGACCGGGCGCCACGGTCACGCTCAAGACGGCATTGGTGCGGTCCTGCAACGCCGCCTTCGCGCAGCTCGCCGCCACGGTCGGTGAAGCCGACCTGCGCAAGCAGGCCCAATTGCTCGGTATCGGGCAGCAGGATCTCGCCATCCCGATCCCGGTGACACCATCGACGCTGGGCGCCATTCCCGACGTCGCCGCGTTGGAACAGTCCGGCATCGGGCAGCGCGATGTGGCGCTGAGCCCCTTGCAGAACGCGATGATCGCCGCGACGATCGCCAACGGCGGGGTGCGAATGAAACCCCAGTTGGTGCGCAACATCCTGGCCCCGGACCTGTCGGTGCTGGACCAGACCGCACCGGAGCAGGTCGGCGTGGCGATGTCTCGCTTCACCGCCGATCAGATCCGAGACCTGATGGTCGCCGCGGAGAACAGCTACCGCAACGACGGTAAGATCAGGGGTGTCACCATCGCCGCGAAGACCGGCACCGCCGAGCATGGCGCTGATCCCAAGAACACCCCTCCGCACGGTTGGTATGTGGCTTTCGCGCCCGCCGACAACCCGCAGGTCGCGATCGCAGTGCTGGTCGAGAACGGTGGAGACCGCAACCTGGAGGCCACCGGCGGCTCCCTAGCCGCCCCCATCGGCCGAGCCGTCATCGGCGCCGCCCTGCAAGGAGCCCGCTGATGCTGAGCAGCGGGCAGGTGTTGGCGGGGCGCTACCAGTTGGGGCGGCGCATCGCCATCGGCGGGATGGGCGAGGTGTGGCGGGCCGCCGACAGTCGGCTGGACCGGGAGGTCGCCGTCAAGGTGCTCAGGCCGGAGCTGTCCGGCGACGCCGAGTTCCGGCAGCGGTTCCACACCGAGGCGCGGATGACCGCGTCGCTGAACCATCCGGGGATCGCCGCGGTGCACGACTACGGTGAAGCAGCGAGCGATCCAGTGGTCGCGTACCTGGTCATGGAGCTGGTCCCGGGGGATCCGCTCGACACCATCCTGATCCGGCATCCGCGGCTGAGCGCCAACCGGACGCTGGACATCCTGGGCCAAGCCGGCGCCGCGCTGCAGGCCGCCCACGAGCGCGGTCTGGTGCATCGAGATATCAAACCCGCAAACATCATGATCACCCCCGACGGCACAGTGAAGCTCACCGACTTCGGCATCGCCAGAGCCGTCGACGCAGCGCCGGTGACCCGCACCGGGATGGTGATGGGCACCGCGCACTACATCGCCCCGGAGCAGGCATCTGGCGACGACACCGGTCCGGCTGGAGATGTCTACTCGTTGGGCGTGGTGGGTTACGAGTGCCTAGCCGGCGGGCGCCCGTTCTCGGCGGACAACGCCGTGACCATCGCGATGATGCACATCCGCGACCAGCCACCTCCGTTGCCGCCGGATGTGCCGCCAGCAGTCTGTGAGCTGATCGAGACGGCGCTGGCCAAGGACCCCGGCCAGCGCTACCGCACCGGCGGTGAGTTCGCCGCCGCCGTTGCCGCCGTCCAGGCCGGGCGCCGGATGCCGCTGCCTACCGGAGTGGACTCCCGCAGCCCCGCTACGGCAGCACTGCGTGACAGCCAGCCGCCACCAACCGCGTTGCTGCCATCCGTGCCGCCCCCGGGGTCGCGCTACCCCGAGCGGCGCGGCGCAGGGCGAATCACGGTTGCCCTGCTCGGTGTGCTCGCGGTAGTGCTGGGCGGATACCTGGTCCGTGAGGTGTTTCTCACAGCCGCACCCACTGGGGTGGCCGCCGGGACAGGTATGACCACCGCCGCCCCGGTTGCTCCGGTGACACCGTCGCCCATCCCAGACCCGGTCGTGACAGCGCCGCCTGCCGCGCACCAGCCAGTCCAGCCGCAACCCACCAAGATGCGACCCGACCCGGAGCCGACCAACCCGGGCGACGCAGCCCCGGAGGTACTCATCATTCCGACCGATTACTTGGGCTACCGGGGCAGCGATGCCGTCGTGACCGCGAAGGTGCATGGGTTGATACCGCGAGTGGTCGACGACAATGGCGACCAGATCGACCCGGACCTGCGGTCGCAGTGCAGGGTCATCGGAGTGGACCCGCTGTCCGGTTACGTCCCGCTGCGATCAACTCTGGAACTGACCTGCCGGGAGGGACAGTGAGCGGTCGGTCCCCATCGGGTGACAGCCGGAGGGGGGGCATGATGGAGCCCGGACCAGGCCGCACCACGGCACGGATCACGAACAAGGACCTGAACGGCGCCGGAATGACCATTCCCCGACTACTGTCGGACCGCTACGAGCTGGGCGAGACGCTCGGCTATGGCGGCATGTCCGAAGTGCATCTCGGACGCGACGTGCGGCTCGACCGCGACGTCGCGGTCAAGGTGCTGCGCGCCGATCTCGCCCGGGATCCGCAGTTCCAGCACCGCTTCCGGCGGGAGGCGCAGAACGCCGCCGCGCTGAACCATCCCGCCATCGTCGCGGTGTATGACACCGGCGAGACGGTTTCTGGCTACGGTCCGTTGCCGTACATCGTGATGGAGTACGTCGAGGGCCGCACGCTGCGCGACATCGTCAAGACCGAGGGTCCGATGGACGAGCAGCGCGCGATGGAGACGATGGCGGACATCTGCGCCGCGCTGGACTTCAGCCACCGCAACGGCATCATCCACCGCGATGTCAAACCGGCCAACGTGATGATCAACAATGCCGGCGCGGTCAAGGTGATGGACTTCGGTATCGCCAGGGCGCTGGCCGACGGGCAGGGCGTGACCCAGACCGCCGCAGTGGTCGGCACCGCGCAGTATCTGTCCCCCGAACAAGCACGTGGGGAACTGGTGGACGCCCGGTCGGATGTCTACGCCGCCGGTTGCGTGCTGTACGAGCTGATCACCGGAGAGCCGCCGTTCACGGGGGACTCCCCGGTCGCGGTGGCCTACCAGCACGTCCGCGAAGATCCCATCCCACCGTCGCGGCAGAATCCTGACGTGTCCGCGGCGCTGGACGCGGTGGTGCTCAAGGCGATGAGCAAGAATCCGGCCAACCGTTACCAGTCCGCTGCTGAGATGCGCACGGACCTGGTTCGGGTCTTGTCCGGCCAGCGCCAGCTGGCGCCGGTGATCATGACCGATGCGGACCGTGACCGAATGCTCGACTCGGGCCCCACGGTCGCCATCCGGCCGATCCGACCCACTCGGGCCAGCCGCCGCCACGGCGATCCCACCGCAGCGTCGGTCGAGGAGCGGCGGTCCGGGCGGGGTCTGGGAATCCTCACCACGGTTGTCATCATCGCGATCGTCGGACTGCTACTGCTGCTGTTCACCGACGTCTTCGGTGGCGGACCGAAAGCCGTCGCGCTACCCAACGTGGTCGGTCAGCCGGTGCCGTCTGCCGAGCAGTCGCTCAACGCCGCCGGGTTCCAGACCGAGCGTCACCCGGTCGAGTCAACCCCGCAGGACCTCGATCGGGTGGTGGCGATGAGCCCGGTCGGCCAGGCGGCACGGGGAACAACGGTGCGGCTGGACGTCGGCGCGGGGCCGGCTGAGGTAGAGGTGCCCAACCTGCTCGGTCTGGACCGCGTCCAGGCCCAGGCGTCCCTGCAACAGGTGGGTCTGGTGCTCTCCCCCGACCAAGGCACCCAAGTCGCCCAGGACGACAAGGATATCGGCCGGGTACTCGTCCAGGATCCGGCCGCCGGTGGCCGGCTGGCCAAGGGCAAAGCTGTGGCCATCACAGTCGGGGTGGCGCCGGAGACGGTGGGTGTGCCCGACGTCGTCGGCACCAACATCGACCAGGCTCAGCGCAACCTCGTGGTCGCGCACCTCACCGCCGCGGTCCAGGACGTCGACTCCACGGCGCCCAAGGGCCAGGTCCTGAGGCAGAACCCAGGCGGGGGTAACACCGTCAAGGCGGGCGCTACGGTCACCCTCACGGTGTCCCGAGGCAACCAGATCCAGATGCCGGACCTGCGCGGTCAGACCCCGACACAGGCGCAGAACGCGCTGCGGAAGTTGGGTTGGACCGGGACTCTGAAGCAGGTCTTCACGCCGGTCGAGGATGCGACTCAGGTCGGGTTCATCGTCGCCCAGGACGTTCCTGTGGGTACCGGCTTCGCTCGCGATCAGACCATCACGATTACCGTCGGCCAGAACAACGCGGCCACCAGCACGACCACCACGGGTGGGATCTTCGGCGGTACCACAGGATTCCCCACCCCAGGTGGCTGACCGGTCAGCGCACGGCCGCGGGGGTCAGCGCACCGCCGCGGCCGAGGCGAGCTTGCGCATCTGGTTCTCGAGTTCGACCACCCGTGCCTCGTCCACCTCGCCGCCCGCGAGACGCAGCCAGTTCGCCAGCAAGCGGTGCCCGGAGTCGGTGAGCACCGACTCCGGGTGAAACTGCACGCCGTGCACCGGAAGCTCCCGGTGACGCAGCGCCATCACGATGCCCGACTCGGTGCGGCCGGTGACCTCGAGCTCGTCCGGGATGGTCTCGGGCAGCACGGTCAGAGAGTGATACCGGGTGGCGGTGAACGGCTGCGGCAACCCGGCGAGCACCGCAGCGCCGTTGTGATACACCAGCGACGTCTTCCCGTGCAGCAGTTCCGGGGCTCGCGCCACGGTGGCGCCCCAGACGGCCCCGATCGCCTGGTGCCCGAGGCAGACGCCGAGTAACGGGCGGCGCTGCGCGGCACAGTCTCGGATGATGTCCATGCTCGCGCCAGCCCGGTCCGGCGTACCTGGGCCGGGGCTGATCAACACGGCGTCCGCGGCGGCGACGTCTCCTGGCTCGACCACGTCGTTGCGCCGCACCACGCACTGGCATCCCAGCTGCGCCAGGTACTGCACAAGGTTGTATACGAAGCTGTCATAGTTGTCGATCACAAGGACCCGCATGCCAGGCAGCGTAGCTGCCTGGCATGTTCGTGAGCGGGCGCCGCGCGGCGGCGCCCGCTCATCCCGCAGTGACGTCGTTAAACGGCAGCCGAGGCTCCAGCCAAGGGAATGCCACCAGCATCAACAACGCCGCCACCGCTGCGACGAGCAACAGGGCTTCCAAGAGCTTCACCGCGCGCGAGCCGGGCAAGTGCCGCCAAATCCAGCTGTACATGAGCCTCCTCAGGCGCCGGCGGTCAGCTCGACCGGGCGTTGTCCGTCGGCCTTGGGAGACGAAGTGACCAACACTCCGTGCACGATGAGCCGCTCCCGAGCGGAGAACTGCGGGTTGCAGGTGGTCAGCGTGATCAGCCGGCTAACCGGAGTACGTCTTGGCTGGCCAGGAACCGGCGCGATCACATCGACCTGGTTGGGCAGCACGATCGTCTTGCCCACTACGTCCGCGTAGTGACCAGGCAGCGGTCCCACTCCTCGGCACTGTGGCTGCGCTCCCTTTCCGGCAGCCCAGCCGTCGGACTCGCCCCGCAGTGGCAGCACCCGGTAGACGTACCAGTGGTCCGCCGTCTCGATCACGATGGCGTCGCAGGAGGCCAGCAGGTCCAGGGAGTTGAACGGGGAGCCCTTGCCGACCCGGTGCCCGGCGACCCCGAAGTTGCCTACCTGGCCGGGCGACGCAGTGCCCTGATAGTGCCCCGGTCCAACCGCGAGGACATCCGGGTCGGTGCCCTCCAGGACGGTGAACACGAAGTCGGGCCCGAAAGCGGGGACGTACATCTTGGCGATACCCGCGCCCTTGACCGGCCGGTCGACCACCCCGCGACCGTTGCTCCAGGTGTCATCCAGCTTGGCAGTGGCCTGGCGCTGCTTCTCAGCTGAGCTCCAGTCGGTGACGTAGGCCTCGTAGAAGACGAACAGCAGCACCACCAGGCCTGCTGTCAAGAGCAGCTCACCCAGGCCGCGGACGGTCGTCCGCATGGGATCCCCGCGTCGGCGTGGTGGCGGCGAACCCCGGACCGGGGACAGCACATGGCTCACGAAACCTCCTCGCAGGACAGCGGCATCGTCCTCGCTCGCCGGAGAAGCCGGTACCGACGTCAACCCTGAACCCAGCACCGACGCCAGCACGGAGACGGTAGTGGGTGCCGTAACGTGTGCGCCGAGCGCCCCGCAATGGATGGTGCGGCCGCCACACATCCGCAGGTCGAACGAGCCGACGTCGAACGAGGAATGGCCATGCCGAAGTCGAAGGTCCGCAAGAAGTCGGTCTACACCCCGCCGGCCGACGCGCTCGGCGCGACGAAGGTCCCCGTCGCGGGTCCCTCGCATCCGTTCTACGTCGCCGTGATGCTGGGATTGATGGTGCTTGGGCTGCTGTGGCTGGTGGTCAACTATCTCGCCATCGACAAGATCCCGCTGCTCAACAGCCTCGGCAACTGGAACTTCCTGATCGGTTTCACGTTGATGATCACCGGTCTGCTGATGACCATGCGCTGGCGCTGAACTACACCAGTGGAATTCATCCCCACTGTGGGCAACTCCTGTGCACAACTCCGCGGGGGGATCTGTCGTGAACTCGACAGGACCGACGTTTTCATCGCGAAAAATGTCGGTACTGTCGAGTTCACGACAGGCGACGCTAGTGGCGGCGCTGGGGGCCGTAGAGCATGGCAGCTGTGAGGGCGGTGCCGAAGGCCAGGCCGCCGAGGTGGCCGAGGATGGAGATGTTCGGCACGACGAAGCTGATGATCACGTTGAGCACGATGATGGTCAGTGCCGGGCGCGGGGACAGGCGTAACCGCATGAGTACCACAGCCAGGCCGCCCATCAGGCCGAATACCGCACCCGACGCGCCCGCGGTGTCGGTCATCGGATTGGCGAACAGGTAGACCGTCAGCGAACCGCCGAGCAGCGATACCAGGTACACCACCAAGAAACGGACCCGGCCCAGCACCCGCTCAAGATCCCGCCCGATCACCCACAGCGCGATCATGTTGAAGGCCAGGTGCAGCGGCCCGATATGCAGGAAGCCGGAAGTGAGCAGCTGCCACCAGGCACCCTGCTCGACCGCCGCAGGCTGCAGCGCCCACTGCCCGAACAGCGGCGCTTGGGAGTTGTTGGACAGGCTGCCGGCTTGCACCACGGTGATGACGAAGACCGCGACGTTAATCGCGATAAGGACCGGAATCACCAGCGAGGAACCAGCCTGTGCCGCCCAGGCTACGGTGCTGGAACCCGGTCGCGACCGGGCGTCCGCGGCGACGCAGTCCACGCACTGGGAGCCGATCGAGGCTTCGCGCAGGCAGGCGGGGCAAGCGGGCCGGTCGCAGCGGGTGCACCGCACCGCAGTCTCGCGGCCCGGGTGCCGGGCACACACTGGACCGGCCATCGCTGTCATGCTCCGGCCGGCTCGACTGTCACCCGTTCGATCACGATGTTCTTGTCGGGACGGTCCCCGCGGGTCGGCGTGGTCGCGATCTTGTCCACCACGCTGCGGGATTCCTGGTCGGCTACCTCGCCGAAGATGGTGTGCTTGCGATTGAGGTGTGTCGGGGTGCTGACGGTGATGAAGAACTGCGAGCCATTGGTGTTCGGACCTGCGTTGGCCATCGCCAGCAGGTAGGGCCGGTTGAACTGCAGATCCGGATGCGGCTCGTCGCCGAAGCGATAGCCGGGTCCGCCCCGTCCGGTACCGGTCGGGTCCCCACCTTGGATCATGAAGCCCTTGATCACCCGGTGGAACACCGAGCCGTCATAGAACGGTCCAGACCGCTGCCCCTTGGCGTTGTTCTGGGAGTAGTCCTTGCTGCCCTCGGCGAGGCCCACGAAGTTGGCCACGGTCTTCGGGGCATGGGTCGGGAAGAGGGTGATGCGGATGTCACCCTCGCTGGTGTGCAGGACGACCTGCGTCTCGTCTGTCGTGCGTTCAGTCACTGGACCATCCTGCCAGACCGCCCTGTTGGGCAACGGTCGTTCGGTTGCGGACGCGGCAGGATGGGCATATCTAGTTCAGATCGACGATACCGAGCAGCCACGCAGCGACGGCGACAATCATGAAGGGCTAAGGATGTGAACGAGGCGAAGATGCAGGGCTCCATCCGTCGCTGGCGGTGGGTGGTTCCGCTGTTGCTCGGGATCGCAGGTGTCGCCGGCGTAGTGCTGCGCAACCGCCGGCAGCCACGGCTCGATCCCGAGTGGTTGACGGCCCGGCAGGTCGAGCGGGGGTCTGGGCAGTACCGCGACCAAGTGGCCACCGGGCAGTCTCCGACCGGCAACGGCGTCGTCCGCGCGCAACGTCCTTCGGCCGGCAACGACTGAGCGCACCGCGCAACTCACCGGCTTAGCGACCCCAGCGGCCTACCGACCCAGGGCGGCGATCACCTGCTCGGCGATCCGGCGGGCGCCGATCGTCTGCCGCTGGTTGGTCGTGACTACCACGGCGCTGCCCTGCCGGCTGACCGCGAACACCGCTCCATCGGCGGTCGGTTGTGAGCCGCCGGACCAGCCACCGGGAAGCTCGGCGAGATCGGAGCTGGCGACCGGGGCGGCAGCGTCGACGGTTGCTCGCGCCACCTGCGGCGTGGTCGCGATGATCCAGGTCCGTAGCTGCACCGTGCCGTTGGCTGCGTAGAAGAAACAGGCCGGCTCCGGCCGGTCTGGGCCGGTGTCGGAGATCCGTACCGCGACGACCCGCTCGCCGTTGGCCGCCTGTACCGCCGCCGCAGGCAGATAGCGGCACGGCCCTTCGGCCATCGGCTGCGGTGCCTGCACCGGCTGGACCGCCGTGGGGGACGTCGGGACCGTGGGCCCGGCATGATCGATCGACGGTGGGGCGACGGGTCGATCGCTACAGGCGACGGCCGCGAAGGAGAGCAGTCCAGCCACAAAGGCGACGATGACCGGCCTGCGACGGCGCGCTGCTGACATGGCGCGGCGCAGTCAATCATGTCTGCGGCGGTGCGCTCTGCGCGGGCCACGATCAGTGCTCCGCGAACCGCTGATTCCTGCTCCGCAAGCTCAATAGTTACCAACTGTAACCGGCCTGACGCCTATTTGTCCTATCTGAGGCATCTGTTCCCACCGTCGTCTTGTCGATATCTACGCTGCGTGTGACTTCCAGCAGTTTCGGCGGTGAGGCGGCCACCGTTCGGGGAGTAGTCGGGGTGGCGGTCGTATCTGCGTCGACTCCCACGTCGTTGAGCCGGTACCTGGATGCCCGGAGATCGGCCACCACACGGTGGAGTCGGAGCGTCTACTGCCAGGTACGAGGGATCCACGGCCGCGAGGGGAAGGCCGTACCGCCCTCTCGCGGAGAGATCTCGAACGAGGAGGAACACCGGAACATGACGTCACGCACACCCAGGAGGCACCGCCGCCTGGCTCTCATGGCCGCCGGCACGGCAGCCGCGATGGTTTTGCTGCCGGGTGCTGCCTCTGCGCAGGTGGTCCACTCCGTGCAGAAAATCGTCGGCACGACCGCAGATCCCACGGTGCCCAGTCCCAACGTCCCTAGTACGCCACAAATCACTGAGCCTGGCGGTGGCGCTCCTAACGCCCCCGGTGTCGGGGGCCTTCCGCTCGATCCCACCACCCTGATCCCCAGCCTCGGTGGCAACAGCTCGGGTCCGACTGATCTACTCGGCCACCACGATGGCCGTGACGGTGACCACCACGACGGTGACCACCACGATGGTGACCACCACGGCGGTGACATCGAGCACCGTGATGACACCTCGGGCAGCCACGAGATCGACGACCCGGAGCCACCGGACCACGCCTCTGGCGCTGTCGCGCGGCTCGATCTGCTCAGGGCGCACCTGCTCGACCTCACCAGGTACAACGGCACCATCGAGGACAACGGGGATGCACACTCCGACTCGACGGTTCTGGGTCTGGGTGGCAGCCGGATCATCGGCTCTAGCGCATCTTCGAGGGACCACAACCGAGAAGGCGACAACGGCGACGCCCTCAAGCTTTGTGGCACCACCAGTGGCCTGCTCTGCCTGAGCCTGCTCTACCACAACGCTGTGGCCACCGAGGATCACGACTCGTCGCTCGCCGCTGCCCGCGGTGGCGTGGCGGCGTTGTGTCTGGGCGGTCACAACAAGGACACCACAGCCTCTTACGAGTGCAACGGCATCCTGTCCCTGGGCGTTGCCGAGGGCCTCGGCATTGCCGAGCGTGACAAGGAGCACGGCCACACCAAGGCCGACTCCGCCAACGAGCTGCTCAACCTCTGCCTGGGCAAGCGCGACAAGCTGACCACGCCGTGTGAGGGTCTTGGTGTGCAGGCCGTGCATGCAGATTCCAAGTCGAGGTCGGAGAAGCCGGAGACCGAGCGTCACTCGTTCCTGCTCGGGATCGACAGCAACGGCCATTCCACCTTCCTGGGTGACCAGGACTCGGCGCTGGGTCTGCCGAACGATTGTGGTGACTCCGCGCTGCTCTGCCTGCTGCTCAACCAGGGCAAGTCGGTCATCTTCCACAACCCCAAGGGCGCTGGCAGTGCGGTGGAGGCTCTGCGTCTCAGCGTGCTGAACCGGGTCCTGCTGGTTGTTCTTGGCCAGGCCGAGACGCTTGCGCACGAGACCAACGAGAACGGCAACGGCAACGATCACCACAACAAGGGCGAGGACCACGGCAACAAGGGCGAGGACCACGGCAATAAGGGCGAGGACCACGGCAACGGTGAGAACCACGGCCCGGAACTTGCCCAGACTGGAGCCGATGTCGCTGGGTTGCTCGCTGGTGGCTTCCTGCTCACTGGGTTGGGTGCGCTGACTGTGGCTGGTACCCGTCGTCGGGTGGGCAAGCACACCGGCTGAGTGCACAGCAGTCTGACGATTACACCTTCAGCGGGGGCCGGCGAGCAATTCGCCGGCCCCCGCTGGCATGTTGACCCCCCTGTCCCCAGTACGATCGGCGCCCTCATGAATACCTTGATCTCTAAGCTGCCCTGGGTCTCCCGGTTGCAAAGCCGACCGATCCCCGCGCTGATCGGTGTCGTGGCTCTCGTGCTGGCCGTGGTGTGCGGGGTGATCGCTTTGGTGAGTCGCGGCAGCGTCAGTGGCGCGGTCGATACCCATGAGGTGGTCAATGCTGCTGGCCAGTACCGCTTCGATGCCCCCACCGGGTGGTCGACCACCCAACAAGGCCGCACCACCACGGTGACCAGTCCGGATCAGGCAACCGTGATCACGCTCGGCGTCGGTCGTCCCGGACCGATTCCGGTGGCCGGCACCTTGTTCTTCCAGCAGGTGGCCGGCAACTACCACGACGTGCAGGTGATCCCGCCGGAAGCCAAGCAGGTGGGACCGCAGCCAGCGCTGATATACGGTGGGATCGGGAACAATGCCAACAACACCCAGATCCGTTTCCTGGCGATCACCGTCCAGAACGATCCCACGAACTATGGCATCGCGGTCTTCACCGCGGCGGCCTCCGACCCGGCGGTAGTCCTCCCACCGGTGAACCAGGTCGTCGAATCGTTCCGAGCGCTGCCCACGAAGTAACCCGTCACCTGATGTCGATCGGGGTGGCCACGGTCGTCTCATCGATGTCGGACGTGCGCACGGTCACCCTGATCTGCCACGTCCCGCTGTAGGGCAGTTGTACCGCCTGGGCGACATACTCGCCCGGTCCGGTGTGCTGCAGCGCGACCGGGAAGGGGCCGAGCTGCCGCACGGTCAGAGTGCTGCGCAGCTCGGCCACGTCGTGTGGTTCCCCGTCGGGGTCTTCGACTGTGATGCGCACTGTGTTCGGCCCGGCAGCGGCCGGATCGACATCCACCATGAGCTGGCCACGCCCGTTGGGCCCGCCGGTGTCGTAGCGGATGACGCGGTGGACCGGCCCCGGCGGGGCGGCAGTCGCGGTTCGACCGGGTTCGGCGTTGACCAGCAGCGCGGTGACGCTGAGTATGACGGCACCCAGCGCGGCTTCGACGAGCACGCTGCGCCGCAGCGTTGTGGTGAGTGGCAATCGGTGCCAGAACACCGTTACGCCGTTCCGAGCCGCCTGATGCGACCGCAGGGCAACCAGGAGCATGACGGCGACAATGCCGAGCTTCACCAGCAGCAGCCGACCGTAGTCGGTGGAGCCGAACGCTGCCCAGCTCCCGAGCTGGCGCCACGACTGGTAGCTCCCGGTGGCGATGAGGATCACAATCGAGCCGGTCGCGATCGAGGAGAACCGGTGCACGGCAAGCTCGGGTGCCGCTGGGGTGGTGGCTTTCGTGGTGCCCGCCGGGCGCAGGGTCACCACGAGGGTGGCCAGGCCGCCGAGCCACAGGCCCATGGTCAGCAGATGCACGACGTCTACCGGCAACGCCACCGCAGGTTGCAGGCCCACCGCTGCGTGATCCGCGGCGGCCCAGGTGCAGGCTAAGCCGGCTGCCAGTGCCACGCCGAGCGCACCGAAGTACGCTCGCCCCCGCCGCTGGAGGTGCCCCAGCCAGGCGCACAACAGCACCAGGTAGCCGCCCGCCAGGGCCAGCAACAGCAGCCGTGCGGTCAATGCGGCACCCAACCGGCTGTCCAAGGTCTCCGAGACGATCGCGGAGTCGAAGACTCGATCAAGACCGAGGCCGTTGCCGTAGGGTCCCTGCAGCAGCAGCGTCGCGATGCTCGTGGCCAGCAAGCCGGCCCAGCCGACCAGCATGACGCGGCGGACGTCGCGTCTGGCGATCGCGCCGGGCCAGCAGAGCAGGACGAACGCGATCGACCCCACCAGCAATGCATAGGAGGCGAACGCCGCCGCCCGGACGATGCCGTAGACCACCCCCACCGCGCGGCTGCCCCGCGGCTGCGCGGCGGCTGGTGCCCGGCTCGCCGAGGGATGACCCACCGAGAAGGTGAAGGCACCTGCCACCGGATGCGAGTCGGCCGAGATCACCCGCCAGGACACGGTGAATGTGCCCTGCGGTTGCCTATCGCCGCGAACCAGGCCCACTCCCACCGTGGTGGAGCGACCCAGCGCAGCGGCATGGCCGTTGTCCACCTCGGCACCATCCGGCCCGAAGACCCGGACCCCATCGGCCGCCACCACCACCGGCTCACCGAACGTCAGCGACACCGTGGCAGGCGCAGTGGCCACCACCGCGCCTGCCACGGGATCGGTGGAGATCAGCACCGCGTGCGCGGAGGCCGGACCGGTGCCGGCAAGTAGCCCGAACACCGCGCACAGCACCGCCACGGCGGATACTCGCAGCGCTCGCCGACAAGGCACTGGCAGGGCTCAGCCAGCGGCCGCGTTACGCCGGTTTCGCAGTCCGACGACGATGCCGATGGTTCCCAGCACGATCCCGGCAATGCCGAGCGCCACGCCCCAGATGCCCGTCGAGGAACCGGCGTCGCTGCTTGTGGTGGCCGCCGAATTGGTGTCGGCCGGAGTCAGCGCGAGCACCGGGGCGGGGTGGTCCGGCTCAGGCGCCCCCTTGGGGGCGGTATCGATCCATCGCACTACTTCACCGTTGTCGTAAGTCTGCAAAGCCTTGAACACCAACTCATCGGTGTCGGTCGGCAACGGTCCCATCGACACGTCGAACTCTTCGAACGATCCAGGCGGAATCTTGCCGCTCGTCCAGGTGATCTTCGAGACAGCTTCGGTGACCTGCCCATCGTCGGTGGTGATCGGTTTCGTCAGCGTGGTCTTCTGCACGGTCGAGGTCCAGCCGGGCACAGCCCGGGTCTGCACCGACGCGATCGGGTGGTCGATGGGAAGATCTACTTCGAGTTGGGTGGTGGCCGCGTCGTCGCGCTCGTTGGGGACCCGGAAGGAGACCTTGGTGTAGCTGCCCTGTTTCGCGGTATGGGGGTTCACCGTGACGTGCGCCCACGCGACACCGGCGAGGGTGAGCAGCGCCACGGCACAGACGGCGCCGATCGCGGCAATCCGTCGTACCAGTCGATGCCCCAACCGCCAACGGACCATCACCATGTCGCAATCTCCCCGTAGCGGCTCACAGCATCGTCATGAGCATGTAACTCATCCCGATTGCCATAACCAGCTCTGAGGAACCGAGCAGGTGGGGCGAGACGACCACGCCTCGGGTTCCACCACCCAGGACAGCCGACACGAGGGTTTCGGTCTCCGCAGCGTTCGCGGGCATCGCCAGCCGGGTGCCCAACCGCACCACGAACACCAGGAAGTAGGCGATAAACGCCCAGGTCAGCACCGGCACTGCAACGCCAGCGGCGCCGGTTGCAGCCATCTCCATGCCCGCCATGCCGTCGGCCATGGCATGCTCGGCCGGCATCATCGCCAGCATGTACACCATCGCCAGGCCGCCGATGACGAGATGCAGTTCGTGGTGACCGCCCAGGTGGTGTGGCGGTACCGGGACTGACCGCAGTTGCCGCCGGATAAGCCGGACCGCGATGTGCCCGGCGGCCACGCCGAAGGCCACCTGCCAGTACAACCGGGGCAGCGGATCGATCCAGGGCACCAGCATGGCGACCATGCCGAGGCTCATCACGCCGCGCGACGCATCCACATCCCGGTGGGCGTCACCACCCCAGGCCGACGTCTCCTGGCGAGCAGTGCACAGCCGGGCTACGTAGTACAGGGTCAGCGCGGCGAACATCGCCGCAAAGAGCCAGCGCACCCACTCCGCGCCCGCCACCGCATTCACCTCCCGTGCCCGACCTCAGCTACCTAGTCGCGTGCCGTCCGCCGTTAGTTCCCGACCACGAGCGGGCGTCGACGTCGGGCGAGTCAGCGATGATCACCGGTCGTCGTCGGACAGGGGGATGGCGTGGTGTTGGTCGGCGAAGTCCGCGGGGTCGGCTTCCAGGGGCGGCTGGCTGGAGTCCGCGTCGTCGTCCTCATCGGGATCGATCGCAAGACGCTGCTCTGCCACATCCGGGTCAGTGTTCTCAATACCCCAGTCCTCGATACCCATATGGTGTGTCCTTTCGCTAGCGCTGGTCGCGATCATGCTATCCGCGTCGTCTGACATCCGCCTCGACGCCAGTGCCATGCTGCGGTGGTGAACCAGATCGACGCCGGCCGGCTCGTGTTGGCGCCGATCTTCCGGCCGGTGGCGCGGATGCTGCTCGATGGCGGCACCCCAAAGGCGCTGAGCTTCGCCCCCGGATACCCCTCGCGATTTTCCCTCGAGGTGATGGAGTCGGTAGTCGATGCCCAGGAGCCGGGTCGGTTCGGGCCGTACTTCATGGTCCGCAAGGCCGATGACATGATCATCGGCGAGATCGGATGCAGCGTCGAGGAGGCCTCGGATACCGGCTACATCGGCTACACCGTGGTGGAGTCGTATTGGGGACACGGGTATGCCACCGAGGCGCTGCGGGCGTTGCTCGCGTACGTTCTCGCCGATCCGGGAATCCGCCGGGTGGTGGCCGAGACCATGGTGGATCATGCGGCGAGCCGCCGCGTGATGGAGAAAGCGGGCATGCGCCAGTGCGGGGCGCGGGTCGATGTCGAGGACGGTGAGCCAGTGGAGCTGGTCAGCTATGAAGCGCTCGCTACCACGCAACCGGAAGCTCACTGACAGCACCGGCCACCGCCTCGCGCAAGGGTGGGATCTCCTCAAGGGGAACAGCGAGGCGCAGCGCGGGGAAGCGTTGCAGGAGACTGACGAACAGGTACCGCAGCTCCAACCGGGCCAAGTGGGCTCCGAGACAGAAGTGCGCACCGTGGCTCAGTGACAGGTGCGGGATGCGCTCCCGGGTGATGTCGAAGCGCTTAGGGTCGGGAAAGACGTTTTCGTCCTCGTTGGCCTCCTGTACGGCGAACATCACCGTGTCCCCGGCGCGCAGGGTGACACCGTCGACCTCGATGTCGGCGGAGGCGTACCGGGTAAGGCCGCCGCGTCGAGCGGCTCGCATCCGCTCGATCGGGCTGGCGAAGCGGAAGATCTCTTCGATGGCCTGGGCGGCCAGCGTCGGGTCACTCTGCAGCGCCGCTCGCTGCTCGGGATGGGTCAACAGCAGCAACATGCCCCGGTCGATGATGGCGACGACGGGTGCGTGCCCGGCGAACAGCAGACCGGCGGCGAGATGAGCGATCCCGTCGTCGGTCAGCTGCGGGTCGAGATTGGCGGCGTCGAGCAGGTCGGAGATGACGTCATCGCCCGGGACCCAGCGTTTACGTTCGATCAGGGTGCCCAGGTAGCGCCACAGTGACTGCAGGCCGCCGCGGGCGACGGCGGGCTTGCTGACCTGCTTGGCTTCGATCTGCCACCGGCAGAAGTCCGCGTGGTCCTGCGCGGGCAGCCCGAGCAGCTCGCAGATCACCAGAGCCGGCAGCGGGAAAGCGACGGCGGTGTGGAAGTCGGCCGGGGGGCCACTGCGGTGTAGCTCATCCAGCAAGGTGTCGACGATCGTCTCGACGCGGGGGCGCAGGCTCTCTAAACGGCGGGCCGACAGCAGCGGCGTCAGCAGCTTGCGCATCCGGTGCAGATCCGCCAGCTCCGCTTCCGGATCCGGAATCGGTCCGCCGAACAGACCCGGTTGGGTGAGCCGGACCGGATGCCCCGGGTTGGGGTGCGACCGGCTCAGCCGCGGGTCGGCCAGCAGCTCCCGCACCCGCTCGTGCCCGGACACCAGCCAGGCGGGCCGGCCCTGGGTGTCGCTCACCCGCTGGATCATCTCGGTGGATGCCATACGTGCGCCCTTCGCCATAAGTCACCAACCAGCCGCGCAGAGTCTAAGCCGCGCACCGCCAACACCCACGTATTCGAACGCCGCCCCCCACCAGATCGCCTTGCGGCGGCGCACGTCGTGAACTCGACACCGCGGACGTTTTCAGGCGCCAAAACGTCGGTATTGTCGAGTTCACGACGCGGGCCGTCAGCGGGGGCGCTGGTGTCGTCTGCGCCATAGCCAGCGGGCTAGGGCGGCGAGGATTAGGGCGCCGGCTGCGGCTAGCACGACGATTTGATAGCGGTGGAACCCTTGGTAGATGGCGGTCAGATGGCCGCCGGCGAAGTAGCCGACGGAGGTCCACACCGTGACCCACACCACGGCACCCAGCGCGTTGAAGGCCAGGAACCGCCGCCATGGCATCCCGACGATACCGGCCACGACACCGTTGAGCTGGCGCAGACCGTCAACGAACCGGGCGACGCCGACGATCTTGCCGCCATGGCGTTTGAAGAACTCTTCGGCTTTGTTGAGGCGCTTTTCGGTCACGAAGACGTAACGGCCGAACCGGAGAACCAGCCGCCGGCCGCCGAAGTGCCCGATCAGGTAGCCAACGTTGTCGCCGGCGACGGCGGCGAAAAACCCCAGGATGGCCACGCCAGCAACGTTGAGTCGCCCAGCTCCGGCGAAGACCCCCGCGGCCATCAGCATGGTCTGGCCAGGGACCGGTGCGCCGAAGCTTTCAATGAACAGGAACCCGAAGACCGCCAGGTAACCGTACGAGGCGAGGATTGGAGCCAGCCAAGCCAACACTCCCGGCAGCTCAGGAGCCACCCCACCACCTCCCCAGGTCCCGGGGCGTCTCGTTGCGTCAGCGCTGCCACCGACGTGCCGCCGACGAGATTACCCGCTGGTCGGCTGATCTAGCGCGTGGCCGGGCGCTTGCCAAAGCAACCCGGTAGCAAAAAGGGGTTTGCGCGGCGAGGATTCGGGAAGTCGAACCCAACTACAGCGCGTCACGGGCTTGAAAACGGTGACAGCCGGCGGCACGCACTGGGAACGGCGGGTGTGGCGATAGTGTGCAACTCGGCTGGCGGCCGGGGACTGGTCCATCACGGGTTGCTCCACCCCGCTACCGCGAATGTGGCCGCCACCCTCGCTCCACTGGTCGCTGATCGGCTCGCCCGCGGCGAGCCGGTGCTCGCTGTGCTGCCGCCCGCCACCGCTGACCTGCTGCGGCTCAGCCTGTCTGCGGTAACTGGTTTACACACCACCGACCCGGCCGAGCTCTACCGCCATCCCGGTCGGGTGCTGGGCCACTACCGGGCCTGGATAGGAGACACCAGCCCGCACGGCGAGCCGGTCACCATCGTGGCCGCCCCTGACCTGAACGGCGACAACTACCGGACGGCGCTGTGGATGCACATCGACGCCGCTACCACGGTTGCCCTGGCCGAGTGCGATCTCACGCTGGTCTGCGTCTACTCCGACGACGCCAGCAGCGCCGACCCCGTACGCCGTGCGCACCCCAGCCTGCTCAATGGGGCGAGCGTGCCCAATCCGGACCACCTGCCAGCGGAGCAGTTCGTGGCCCGATACCCGTTGCCTCCGCCGGCCGACCTGGGCGAACCCGACATTACCCGTACCATTGACTACCCGGTGCAGCTGGCCGGGCTGCGCCAGATGGTGGCGCAGCACGCCACTAGGGCCGGGCTGCCCCGCGCCCGGTGCGACGATTTCGTGCTGGCCGTCGCCGAGGTTGCCAGCAACGCGATTGAACACGGCGTGCCGCCTGCCGGCGTGCAGTTGTGGACCACCTCCACCGTGGTGATCTGCCAGATCACCGACAGCGGCTGGCACACCCAGCCGTTAGCCGGGCTGCTGCCCCCACCGACGACCCAGCCGCGGGGACGCGGCCTGTGGATGGCCCACCAGCTCTGCGATGAGTTCTACCTGTGGCCGCGGCCCACCACCGTCCGGCTCCAGATGGACCGGACTAACCGTTCCGGTGGCGTTCGGCCAGCACCTTATGGGGCACCTGGAGCAGGCGCAGGATGGTGACCAGACTGAGGCCACCGAGCATGTTCCCGAACGCCGCGAATGCGGCCAGCGCCAGCCAGTCCAGGTAGCCGAACGGTGCGCCGGCCTGCAGCGCCGCGAAACACACCAGCGATGCGACGATCGCGTGGTTGACCTTGCCGGCGCCGAGCAGGAAACCCGCGATTACCGCCGGCACCAGGCGTACCCCGTCGGATTCGGTGGTGTGTTGCAGGTGGGTCATCAGCGTGATGAGCATCCCGCCGATTAGCGCGAGCGCGAACGCAGGCCATCCGAAGCCCAGCTCGACATAAGATTGGGCCGCTTCGACGGCACTGGAGCGCAACGCCGGGAACCCTACCATCACCAACCCGGTGACGACCCACCCGCCGAGGAGGTTGGTCAGTATGGTCATCGCCCACAACCGCGCCAGGGCCGCCACGGTGCTGCGCTTGGCGACGACGGCGACCACCGGGATAAGGAAGTTTTCGGTGAACAGCTCGCTACGCGCCAAGGTCAGCGCGATGAACCCTGCCGAGAAAGCCAGGCCGCCCAGCAGCACGCTGTGCGTGACGTGCTCCACAAGCAGCAGCGCGAGCACGCCCACACCGACGTCAAGGCCGCCGAGGAAACCGGTCGCAGCCAGTCCGAGCCAGGATCGACCCAACCGCTGTTCGCCCTCGTCGACCAGCCGATCGAACGTTTGCTCGCTGTCCTCTTGGGGGACCTCCGGCTCGGCGGCGGTGCGCTGCGTCGTCATCATCATCGAAGATTAGAGCCACCGCTGACCGGCGGCCCAGATCAATGACGGGTGGAAAACAGTGACCGATTCCGCGCGGCCGCGAGGTGCAGTGCTGTTCGACATCGACGGCACCTTGGTCGATTCCAACTACCTGCACGTCAATGCTTGGTTGCGGGCGCTGCAGGCAGTGGGACACCCAGTGGACGCCTGGCGCATTCACCGCGGGCAGGGCATGGGTTCTTCGGAACTCCTGGACACGCTGTTGGGTGCGGCCGCCGAACAGGTCGCCTCGCGGGCCAAACAGCAGCACACTGAGCTTTATAAGGAGAGCTCGCAGCTGCTGCGGGCCTTTGACGGTGCGCGGGAACTGGTAGCGGCGGTGGCGCAGCGCGGAGCCAAGGTCGTCCTCGCCACCTCCGCCGCGCCCGACGAGCTCGAGATCCTGCGGTCCATCCTCGACGTCGAGGACGCCGTCGCGGAGATCACCGCCGCCGAAGACGTCGAGAGCGCCAAACCCGCGCCCGACCTGGTACAGATCGCCCTGCAACGGGCCGAAGTGCCCGCGGACCGGGCGGTGTTCGTCGGTGACACGGTCTGGGACGTGCAGGCCTGCGGGAAGGCCGGGGTGGCGTGTGTCGGCGTGCTCACCGGTGGGATCAGCGCCGCCGAACTGACCGACGCGGGTGCCGTCGCGGTGTACGAGGACTGCCGTGCACTGCTTCGCGACCTCGATGCCAGTCCGCTGGCTGCCGTCTGGTCCTAGCTCGGCGAGTACCTCATGATGAACGTTGGTTGGGTTGAAAGGGTTACTTTGGGGTATTTCTTCTTCACGTTCCGACAATAGGAGGGCTCGCATGGGAACCGGCGACAAGATCGAGAACCAGGCTGACGTACTCAAGGGCAAGGCGAAGGAAGCGGCCGGCCGGGCCACTGATGATCCCGGACTTGAGGTCGAGGGTCAGGGTGACCAGGCCGAGGGCCACGTGAAGCAGGCCGGCGAGAAGATCAAGGACGCGGTGAAGGACATCTTCGGCAAATAGCCGCGGTGCAGGTGAGGTCGTGAACTCGACGCGGCCGACGTTTGAGTCGAGCGGACGTCGGCCGCGTCGAGGTCACGGCGCCGACCAGCCGTCTTGGTGGGCGCGGGCTTCATAGAGTAGAAGTGATGCTGAGACCGACACATTGAGGCTGTCCGCATAGCCCAACATGGGAACACCCACCCGTCTGAAGCTGTGCTGGTACCAGGGTTTCGTGATGCCGTACCGTTCACTGCCCACGACCAGGGCTATCCGGCCTGCGTAGTCGAGGCGGCGATAGTTCGCGCTCTGGTCGGTGTCGGCCAGATACACCGTGAAGTGGCGTTTCTGTAGCCACGAGATCGCCTCGTCGGTGTCGGCGAACTCGACGTGCGGCACCCGTACGGACATGCCCTGGCTGGCTCGCAGCACCTTGGGATGCGACATCCGGGTACGCCGGTTCGTCAATATCAACAGGTCTGCCCTGCAGGCGTCCAGGGTCCGGATCAACGTGCCCAGGTTGCCGGGGATCTCGATGCCGTCTGTGACGAGCACCAGCGCGGAGTTGCCTAACTCGATCGCTTCCGGCTGCCAGTGCGGCATCTCGGCGGTGGCCACGATGCCGTCCGGGTTGCCACGCTCGGCCATGCGAGCCATGGTTTTCTCCGAGACCTGAAACGTTCTGCGCGCGCGGCTGGCCAACTCATCAGCGCGCTTGCCGGCTTCATCGGAATGCGCAAGGTCCGGGCACCAGTAGAACGTGTCGATCCGCAGACCGGTGTCGAGTGCGACCTTGGCCGCCCACAGCCCCTCGGCAACGAACAACCCGAACCGGTTGGGCGCCGTGTTGTTCTGGATTGCCAGAACATCTTTGACTGCCGGGTGGCTCATGCTGATCTGCGGAAATTCCATGGCAGCCGCAGCTTAGGACGCCTTGCGTCCTCCCTTGGGAGCGGTCCCGGACGCCTCGGCGACGGCGTCGCGCAGCTCATCGCGGGTCATCTTCGAGCGCCCCTCGACGCCGAGGTCGCGGGCCATCTCGGTGAGGTCTGCCTTGCTGGCCTCACCGAGATCCGGCTCGTCCTGGGTCTCGGATTTACGTCCGTCGCTGCGGGCTGCGGAGACGCTGCGCTGCAACGCCGCCAGCAGGTCCGACATCTCGGTAGGCGCTGGCGGCTGCGCCTCGGTGACGATCTCGTGGCCCCGGCGCTTGTCATCGATGAGTCGCTCTACCCGTTCGGTGTAGGTGTCGTGGTAGTCCTGCGGGTTCCAGGGCCCGCTCATCGACTCGATCAGTGCGGTCGCCATCTCCAGCTCCTTACCCCGGGCCGGGGTGCGTTGCGGGAGGGCGTCCAGCGTCTCGGCCGGGTCGCGGATCTCGTCGGCGAAGAACAGCGTCTGCAGCGCCAGCACGCCGTCGTCAGCGCGGATCGCCGTCAGATACTCCTTGCCGCGCATGACGAAGGTGGCGATACCGGCGCGGTTGGTCCGCGTCATGGCCTCGAGCAGCAGCGCGTAGGGATGGGCGTACTGCTCGCCGTCGGGGGCGAGCCAGTAGGTCTTCTGGAAGTACACCGGGTCGATCTCGTCGGCGTCGATGAAGCTGGTGATGTCGATGCTCCGGGACCGCCCGGGGGCGATGTCGTCGAGCTCCTTCGGTTCGACGATCACGTAGTCGCCGCCACCGACGTCTCGCCCCTTGACGATGTCGGCGTAGTCGACCTCTTTGCCGGTCCGCTCGTTGACCCGCTGGTAGCGGATGCGGTCGGCGGTGCCGCGCTGGAACTGATGGAATCCGACGGTGTGGTCCTCGGTCGCGCTGTAGAGCCCGACCGGGATGGACACCAGTCCGAAGTTGATCGAACCTGTCCAGATAGCCCGTGCCATCGCCGGTGACCTCCTCTTAACGCAGCTTTCGCCGATGTCCGTCTGGGGAGTACCCGATTGAGCCGCTTTCCGCACCAGCCCGTCCTGGTGGAGCTTGATCACCGAAAGTGAGCGTCGGGAGTGCGATCCTGCACCGTGCGGCCTCAGTTTCGGCGATCTTCACCAGCCGATCTCGGTGGTGGCGCGGCGAGCCGGCGTTGCAGGTCGTGCACCCGCTGCTGCGCCTCACGGGCCGCCCGGTCGGCCGCCTCGAACTCCCGCCGCGTCGACTGGGCGCGGCGGCGCGCGTCGTGCTCGGCCTGGTCAGCGGCCTCCAGACGGGCACGTAGCTCCCGCAGCGCGGTGGCCGCGGCCTCCACCGCCTGATCGGCGTCGGTCAGCGCGCGCTGGGCATCGTCGCGGGCAGTAGCGGCACCGGCTGCCTCGTCGCGCAGGCGTTCGAGGTCTTGGCGCAGCTGCTCGTCGTGCTGGCCCACGTCGTGGGGTCGACTAGTGCTGACCGCATCGGCGGTGGCGAACAGTTCAGTCGCGGCGTCGGCTGGATCCAGCGCCGTGGTGAGGCGCCCGCCGGCCACCGCCTGCGCCGCGTTGGCGCTGTTCACCGCGGCGGTGAAGGTGCTCACCAGCTCGCGGGTGACGGTTTCACTCGCCGGGTGTCCGGCGGTCCGTGCCAGCGACTGCGCCTGCTGCACGAGAGCGTGCACCAGCTCGTGGCGTTGCTGGGACAGCTGGCGCAGCTGTGCACCGTGAAGCTGGCGTTGCGCTTCGCGCAACCCGTCGCCGAGCTGCACCAAGGCACGCAGTTCGTCGGGCTGTTCCCGGGCGAGCTGGTTGGCCAACCACGCCGCTGTGGAGGGTCGCCGCAGCGCGCCGATCTGCTCGGCCAGCTCGCGGTGGCCCTGCTCACCGGCCTGCTTCGCGGCGGCGTTACGGGCCGCGGTGAACTTCTCCCGCGGTAGCGAATACAGCTCGTCAGCTACCGACTCGAGATCCACACCGCAGGATGCCCCAACTGCACATGGCGAAACCACTCCGTTACCCGCACGAACGCTTCCAGCGATGCAGGGGCACGAAGGCGCTGATTGCGCCGAGTTCGACAACAAGGCTGCGCGGACTCAGTGTGCGGACGCTGCTGTCGAACTCGGCGTATGCAAGGTTGGCAGCAGGCTTACTATTTCGCGACTGCCGCCAACTGCTGCTGGGCTTCGGCGTCCAGTTCGATGTCGGCGACCGCAAAGGTTCTCTTCCAAATGCCGCACAGAAGACGTGCCGGGAATCAACAGAATGTTGGGCGCGGTTCGTCGTAGGGCAACCACGCGCCGGACTCGTCGCGGCGAACTCCGACCTTGCTCACCAACGCGAGGCTATCGGGGTAGGGGTACAGCGCGTCGCGGATGAGCTCGTTGGCTACAGCGGGCCCGTAGTACTGCGAGGTGTCGATATGGTCGACGTCCAGCTCCACGGCACGGCGCAGCACCGCGAGCGCCTGCCCACGGTCGCGCGGCGGCCCGAACACACCAGGGCCGGGCAGCTGCATCGCGCCGAACCCGATGCGTGCGACGCAGAAGCGGCCGAGCTGGTATCGCTGCATGGGCGCAGGCTAGCGGCGCGCGGCCGCCGAGGATCACTCGGAGTTGGACATCCGATGCCGGAGGAATGCCAGCGTTTGGCGCAGTACCCGCGAGACGTGCATCTGCGAGATGCCGACCTGCTCGGCGATTTGAGTCTGGGTCAGTTGGTGAAAGAACCGCAGCACCAGGATCGTCTGCTCCCGGGGGGCGAGCTCAGCCAGCAGCGGCCGCAGCGCTTCGCGATCATCGATCAGGGCCAGCGCGTTGTCCAGGTCGCCGATGAAGTCGCCCACAGCCGCCCGCTGCCCGGCGCCGAGCATCTCATCCAGCGAAGCGCTTCGGTAGGCCTCGCCGGCTTGCAGCCCTTCGATCACCTCTGACACTGGTATGCCCAACCGCTCTGCGATCTCGCTAGGTCTCGGCGCCCGGCCGAGCTGCTGCGACAACTCCGCCAGCGCGCGTCTGATCGCGATGTGCAGATCTTTCAGCCGGCGCGGGACCCGCGTCGACCAGCCGTGGTCACGGAAGTGCCGGCGCACCTCACCGGTGATCGTTGGTACCGCGAAGGACAGGAAATGCGAGCCGCGGGCCGGCTCGAAGCGGTCCACAGCATTGATCAGCCCCAAAGTGGCTACCTGGATCAGGTCATCCAGCGGCTCGCCGCGGCCGGCGAAGCGGCGCGCGATGTGTTCGGCCACCGGGAGATAGCCACTGATCAGTCGTTCGCGCTGGCGCCGCCGGTCCGGATCGTCGGCAGCAAGCTCGGCATAGTGGCGCTGCAGCGGGATCAGATGCGCATACCCGCCCGCTTGGGTGCCGAGCGACGCGGTGACGGCCGTGGCAGCAGAAGTGTCGGTCATCAGCAGTGCGGCCCCCAGCCGTTGATCCCCCTGCGAGCGCAACGCCCGATCTCAACGTACTGCGGGCTGGGCCTGCTGGCCTGCGGGACGGCCTGGACGCTCGGCGAGCAGCTCGCGGCAATCTGCGACCGCCCGCTCGAGTAGCGCGCAGAGCTGCTCATCGTGGCGCGGTCCGCGGAACCGGTGAGTGTGCCGCAACACGACGCGCAGCGTGGAGATGACCGCAAGCACCCCGGGTTCGGATCCGACGGTGCGCAACCGCGCCCACCGGCGGCCTTGCTGAGCCGCCAACCGGTTGAGCTGGGCATCGATGCGCTCCAAGACCAGTGGTAGTTCACGGCCTTGCGGGCGGGCCACTATAGCGGCCCGCAGGCAGCACGCCATCACAGTCAGCGTGATGCGCGGATCCCGGCACCGGGTGCCGATCAGGTCAGGAGCCAACACCGCCAGCCGGGACCGGGCGGCGGGATCGACGACCTCGTCGTTCACCACGCGAGCCAGCTGGGCTAGGGCCGGATGGGTGCACCTGGGATGGTCGCTGAACCGGGTTCCGGCGAGTACGGAGACGTACTCCATCAGGCACGCGCCGTGCTCCGGGCTGCGGTGGGCGCCCCGATCCAGCATCGGCAGCCCGTCCGGCCTGCGCCCGATCGTCGTGGACAGCCGCCCCTGCGTCCAGCTCATGGTTCTCGATCCCTCCGCTGAGTAGGGGCAGAATCGATGCGCCTCGCCCGGCAGCAGCCGTTCGCGACCAGCATCTTGGAGTCGGCTATTTACCTCGATGTCAAACAACCGACATGGCGTGATTCAGATCACATTCTGCAATCGAACAGCCTCGGTGCGCCGGGCAGCGGCCGCATGTCAAGGCCGCTCCCTGCTCCGTTCGTGCTGCGGTCAGAGCTCCTCGACGATCCAATCCACCATCACAGCCAGTAGGCAAGAGGTAGCGGCCAGCAACAGTGCAATTCGAGCTTGCTTTCCCACGATTCCTCCCGAGTTGAGCCGTTCGTTACACGCGGCGCGTAGCTGCGGCCGTACTTGCTGCTCGCCGGCTGGTGCCACGTAACCTCAAACCCTACCGAACTCCTCGATTGATCGGCGCGGTTCTGAGTATCGAGGCTGCCGAGTCAGTGCTACCGCGACCTGCGCCGGCCGCTGGCAGTAGCTACCAGGCCCTGCAGCACCGTGCTGGCAGGCTTGCGTCGACGAGCGGAGAGAAAGTGCCGAGAGCGTGTGTGTTCGACGTAAACGCGACCTTCCTGGATATGTCCGCGTTGGATATCAATTTCAAGGATTTATTCGGCAACCAAGACGTCCGAACGATGTGGTTCGGTCAGGTCATACAGTCGGCGCTCGTTGCTACTGTGACAGACTCATATACACCGTTTAGCGAGGTCAGCGCCGCGGCGCTAGAAATGACCGCGGCCAGGCTTGGAATCAGCCTCTCTGCGGATGGGCGGGATTCGATATTGGGCGCGATGAGAACTTTGCCGGTGCACACTGAAGTAGCCGAAAGCTTAACACTCCTGGGACGGTCCGGGATAAGACTGGCAGCGCTGACGAACTCGACTGAAGAGGTAGCGGTCGCTCAACTCAAGAACGCTGGAATTGCTCAGTATTTCAGCCGGATCTTGTCTGCGGATTCAGCTCGACGGCTTAAGCGGTCAGCTGCTCTTTACCGGCTAGCGGCTAACGAGCTAGGCGTAGGAATCGCTCAGGTGCGGATGGTGGCCGCGCACGCTTGGGACATTCTTCCGAAACAGCGATCACTACGGTTGCGGGCGACCCCACCGGGGTTTCGCGAGCTGGTTGGCCGGCCGGGCGCGCCTGCGATCAGCCGGGCGCTGGGCCGGCGGTAGCAGCTGCTGCCCGCAGCCGTTCGCGCTGCGGAACGACCGTGTACTTCGGGTCGGTCGCCGACTGCATGCCGGCGTGGAAGATTCCCCACCGGGTCGCGGCCGACGCGGCCATCAGGGCCGCACCGGACACCGCGCTGAGCACCCGGCTGCGCCTGCCGAGCAGTGCCCCGGCGAGGCCGAACTTCGAAAGGATCTTGCCGGCCCGCACGTAGCCGCCGCCACGGCCTTGGGAGTAGGGCTCGGCGGTCATCCCGATGCGGCGCTCCATCCGTTCGAAGGCAGCCAGCTCGGTGCCGACGCCGAACACCGCCATCGCCCGAGAGGGTCCGTTCTGGGTGACCGGCGCGGCGAGCAGGCCAAGCCCGGCCGCGGCCGTGGCACCGGAGCCGACGAACACGAACGGCATCTCCGGGTAACCGTCGTGCCAGGCCGGCACGGCGGTATCGCTGATCAACGCCGCGGTGTAGGACACGACCGCCGGGCCGAGCAGCGCCGTTCCGGCCGTCGCCGCCATCCCGATTCGCGGCGCCTTTCCGAACAGTGAGCTCGCCGCAGCGATCCCGGCCAGCGGGACGTAGCCGCTGAGAATCCAGGACCCGACGCTCATAGGGGAGGTCACCTTGAATACCCGCAGCATGTTCAGAAACCGCGCCGGCCGGCCCAGGTCGTGGACCAGTCCTACCAGCGAGAGCACTCCGGCGCCGAATGCGCCGGCCTTGCTGACCCGGCCCAGCGCCGGGCGCCCGGTGGCCTGCGCGCCCGCGCCCAGCAACGACGCCGCGCCGGCGAGCCCGCCGAGGAACAGGTACCCCGGGATATCCGGCGACGACCACACTGGCTTGTTGATCACCGGGAGGTTGTAGTAGGAGGTGAACTCCGCGTCCGGGACGGTCGGGGCGCCGTCGCGCTGACCGCCGCGCCGCTTGCCCAACTTGGCGGGTTTGCCGGTAGCGACGCCGGTAACGGCGTCACGGTCGGATCGCACGCCCCGCAACCCGTTTTCGGTCACATCCGACGAACTCTTGCTCACTTGCTGCTCGCTCATTACAGCCGCCTTCCCGCCACGAACGCCGCCAGCGCCCCACCGACCAGCGTCGCCGCGGCGGCCGCGACGTGTTTCCACATCGAGGGCAGATCTCGGGTGGTCACCACCGGGTCCGGCGGCAACCCGTAGACCTCCGGCTCGTCAAGCAGCAGGAAGAACGCGCCGTCGCCGCCCACGCCGTCATGCGGATCACGGCCGTAGAGCCGCGCGTCGGCGACCCCGGCCTCGTGCAACCGGGCCAGCCGGGCGTCGGCCCGTTCCCGCAGCTCGTCCAGCGGTCCGAACTGGATGGAGTTCGTCGGGCAGTTCTTGGCGCAGGCCGGCTCCTGACCCACGCTGAGCCGGTCGTAGCACAGCGTGCACTTCCACGCCCGACCGTCCTCTTTGCGCTGGTCGATAACCCCGTATGGGCAGGCCGGGATGCAGTAGCCGCAGCCGTTGCAGATGTCCTCCTGCACCACCACGGTGCCGAACTCGGTGCGGAACAGCGACCCGGTGGGGCAGACGTCCAGGCAGGCCGCGTGTGTGCAGTGCTTGCACACATCGCTGGCCATCAACCAGCGGAACTCCGAGCTCTGCTCGGAGTCGGAAGGCAGCGCGCCGGAGGCGCCCGGTGCATCTGGGGGGATCGCGGGGGGCGAGCCCCCCGCGTGCTGCACCCCAGGGTCCTGCGCGTCGATCGGTTTGCGCTGCTCGATAAAAGCGACGTGGCGCCACGTGCTCGCGCCGAGTCCCTGGCTGTTGTCCATCGACATGCCGGTAAATACCAAACCGTCCTCGGGGATGGCGTTCCAGGTCTTGCACGCCACCTCACAAGCCTTACAGCCGATGCACACGCTGGTATCGGTGAAAAATCCCATCCGTGGTGGGTGGTCGGGGTAACCACCCTGGGTGGCTGGATCGGTGTCGCCGAGCAGCGCACCATCTAAGTTCGGCGCACGCCCGATCTGGATGTCTACCGGGGCCATCTCACACCTCCGTCCCGGTCTGCTCGGTGATCCCGGCCCTTGCCTGGTACTGCGCGACGAGCTCGTTGCGGGCCTGGCCGCGCGGTCGCCGGCCCGGCTGGATGTCGCACGCCAGCGCCTTGACCTCCTGGATGTGCACATTGGGATCGAGTGACAGGTGGGTCAGCTCGTTGGCCGGATCGCCGGTGGCCAGGCCGTTGTTACCCCAGTGGTAGGGCAACCCGACATGGTGCACCCGCCTGCCGTGCACAGTCATCGGCGTCAACCGCTCGGTGACCAGCACCCGCGCCTCGATCGCGCCACGGGCGGTGACGATGGTCGCCCAGCCGGTGTGCTCCAGGCCGCGCTCGGCGGCCAGCTCCGGGGAGACCTCGCAGAAGAACTCTGGTGCGAGCTCGGCGAGATAGGGCAGGAACCGGCTCATCCCGCCTGCGGTGTGATGCTCGGCGATCCGGTAGGTGCTGCACACGTACGGGAACACCGCCGCACCCGGCTCGTCGCCGCTGGGCTGGAACCGGTCGTCGCGGTGCACCATCGTGGTGATCTGCCGGACCGGGTTGCGCTGCTGGCGGTACAGCAGGTTGGGGACCGGGGACTCCTGCGGCTCGTAGTGTGTTGGCAGCGGCCCGTCGGTCAACCCCGCCGGGACGAACAGTCAGGACTTTCCGTCGGCCTGCATGACGAACGGGTCGATGCCGGCCAGCGCCTCGGCCCCGGTTGCGCCGGTCGGCGGCCGGTAGTGCGGGGACTTCGCGGCGCTGAAGTCCGGGATGTCATGCCCGGTCCACAGCGCCTTGTCCTCATCCCACCAGACCAGCGCCTTGCGCTCGCTCCAGGGCTTGCCGTCGGGATCGGCCGAGGCCCGGTTGTAGAGGATTCGGCGGTTGGCCGGCCAGGCCCAACCCCACTGCTTGGCCACCCAATCCTGCTGTATCCCGGGCTTGCGTCGGGACGCCTGGTTGATCCCGTTGGTGTAGACCCCGCAGTAGATCCAGCAACCGCAGGCCGTCGAGCCGTCCTCATTGAGCTGTTCGTAAGAGGTCAGCGGGCCACCCTCGGCATCCCAGCCGTTGATCTCGGCCAGCACCGCCTCCGCCTCAGGTTCGGCGATCTCGGGGCGGGCGGGAGAACTCTTGGTGGGGTAGTCCCAGGTGAGATCCAGGATCGGGCGATCCATCTCATCCGTGCTCGATGCCAGCTTCTCCCGGATGATCCGGCCGAGGTGGAAGGTGAACCATAGGTCGCTTCGCGCGTCACCGGACGGCTCGACGGCCTGGTGGTGCCACTGCAGCATCCGCTGGGTGTTGGTGAAGCTGCCGTCCTTTTCGGTGTGCGCCGCGGCAGGCAGGAAGAAGACCTCGGTGCCGATGTCTTCCGTTGTCAACTCGCCGGACTCGATCTCCGGGCTGTCCTTCCACCAGGTGGCGCTTTCGATCAGCGAGAAGTCCCGGACCACTAACCATTCCAGATTGGCCATGCCCAGCCGCTGCATCTTGGCGTTGGCCGAACCGACCGCGGGGTTCTCGCCCATCAGAAAATAGCCCTTGCAGTCCCCTGCAAGCTGGGCCATCACCGTCTCGTAAGTGGAGTGGCTGCCGGTGAGCCTGGGCAGATAGTCGAAGCAGAAGTCGTTCTCTGGAATGGCCGCCGGGCCCCACCACGCCTTGAGTAGGCTGACGGTGTAGGCCCGCATCTCCGCCCAGTAGCTCTTTTTCGGCGACTCACCCTGGATGAATGAGTCGAGGTCCTGGTGGGAATGCGCGTGGGGCATCGGGATGTAGCCGGGCAGCAGGTTAAACAGCGTCGGGATGTCCGTACTGCCTTGGATCGACGAGTGCCCGCGCAACGCCATGATCCCGCCGCCGGGGCGGCCGATGTTGCCCAGCAGCTGCTGGAGTATCGCCGCGGTGCGGATGTACTGCACACCCACGGTGTGCTGAGTCCAGCCGACCGAGTAGACGAACGCACTGGTGCGCTCTCGCCCGGAGTTCTCGCTGAGCAGTTCGCACACCTGGAGGAAGGTGTCGACCGGCACGCCGGTGATGTCGGAAACCATCTCGGGGGTGTACCGGGCGTAGTGTTTTTTGAGTACCTGGAAGACGCACCGAGGGTGCTCCAACGTCGGGTCGACCTGCGGGACTCCGCTGATCGCGGCGCCACCTGAGCCGTGCGACTCGCCGCGCCCGGACTGGTGCACGCCCTTTGTGCTCTTGCCGCCGTTCTTGCCGCCGACCTTGTCCTGATACTCCTGGTCGCGGTGCCCGGACGCGGCCTGGACCTCCATTCCTTCGTACTGCCAGGTGTGGAAGTCATAGGTGCGCTCGTCGGGATCGAGCCCGGAGAACACGCCCGCCAGGTCCTCGGTGTCCTGGAAATCCTCGGTGAGGATGGTTCCGGCGTTGGTGTAGGCGACCACGTAATCGCGGAAAAATTTGTCGTTGGCCAAGACGTAGTTGATGATTCCACCGAGGAAGGCGATATCGGTGCCGGCGCGCAGCGGAACGTGAAGATCGGCTAACGCACTGGTCCGGGTGAACCGCGGGTCTACGTGAATGACCTTCGCCCCGCGGGCTTTGGCCTCCATCACCCACTGGAATCCCACCGGGTGGCACTCGGCCATGTTCGAGCCCTCGATGAGGATGCAATCAGAGTTCTGCAAGTCCTGCTGGAAGGTCGTCGCGCCGCCGCGACCGAAGCTGGTCCCCAAACTGGGGACGGTGGAAGAGTGTCAAATACGGGCCTGATTCTCGATCTGCACCGCGCCCAGCGCGGTGAACAGCTTCTTGATCAGGTAGTTCTCCTCATTGTCCAGGGTGGCCCCGCCCAGGCTGGCGAAGCCGAGCGTGCGCCGGGTGCGCTTGCCCTCGACCTCCCACTGCCAGCCCTCCCGACGGGTCTTGATCACCCGGTCGGCAATCATGTCCATCGCCTGGTCCAGCGGGAGTATTTCCCATTCCGTGCTGTGCGGACGCCGGTAGAGCACCTCGTACTTGCGCGCCGAACCGGTGACGAGCTGCATCGTCGACGACCCCCGCGGGCACAGCCTGCCGCGGCTGACCGGCGAATCCGGGTCACCCTCGACCTGGACGACCTTCTCGTTTTTCACATAGACGTTCTGGCCGCACCCCACCGCGCAGAACGGACACACCGACTTGACGACCTTGTCCGCGGTCGCGGTGCGGGCTTTGAGATGCTTGCTGTGGGCGCTCTTGGCCGCGGCGCCCCGCCCGAGCGGATCCGCACCGGTCAGCTGCCGGTAGACCGGCCACCCCTCGATCCAGCTCCTCATGCCGCTCCCTTCGGTTCCACTCACGAGCTCTTCTTGGGCCGCCCGCGGCGCTTGGCTGGACGGTCCGCCACCGTGTCTCGAACCTTGTCCACCGCCGCCGCGGCAGCGCCGACGGTCTTGAGTACAGCGGGCTTGGCGGGGGTGTGTGGGTGCGGCCGGGTCGGCGCGAGCTTCTTCGCTGTGAGCAGTTTTTCGCCCAGCTCGCGGCGCTCGTCGTCAGACATGACCGATTTCAGCTGCAGGAACAGCTTCTCTTCGTAGGCGACGTGCTTGCGCAGTAGCAGCACCAGCTGCTCCACCAGGTCGTCGAACTCATCGGTGTCGGACTCGAGCTTGCCCAGCGCGGTCAGCGTGTCCTTGCCCTGCTGCTCCTGCTCGATGGCCTCGTCCGCCCAGCGGTCTCCGTCGGGCATCGCCTGGCGCACCGCGGGCCAGAAGTACTCCTCCTCGACCGCCTCATGCTGGGACAGCTTCACCGTGATCATGTCGACGATCGACTTGCGGCGTGACATCTGCGCGGCACTGCCGCCGGTGGCGTGGCTGGGCAGCGTCTCGAGCTGTTCCTGTAGCGCCTTGACCTGGTTGTGGTCCCGAGTGAGCACCACCAGCGCGTCATGGTCGTCGTCGGGGTCCTGGATCTCGCCGGGCTCGGCATCGCGCTGCTGCGCCGCTGCCTGCATCTGGGCGTCCGCGGCGACCCGGCTCTTGATCCAGTTGAGCACGCCCTCCTTGGTCGTGGGGTTCTCGGCCTCAGCGCCCAGCAGGTACTGCGCGCTGGGCAGCGCACCCGGGCGTTGCCGTTCGGCCTCGGTGTAGGTGTCGCTGCCGTCAGCTGGCATACCGGTGGCTATCAGGTAGGCCTGCCCCGCCGGCACCCCCAACCGCCGCCCGATCGCGGGATAGTCGTGCCCCTGCTCCAACAATGCCCGAATCTGGTCTCTCGTGGGCACGCGCTACCTCCTGCTGCTGCGAGCAACACTGCGGCTGACATACCCGCCGTGTCGCCACGGAAACCGACGCACGCCGCTCTGTTTGGTTGCGACTGGTCCGGGAAGTTCCGTTGTGGCTGGTCGACCGTCGGATCCAGTCGGGCACAGGAGGCTGAGACATGTCGAACGCTGCACGGTCCGCTGTGCCCTATCAGCAGGTGATGACCGACTCAGCGGATGGATCGCTAGCCCGGGATGCGACGCGTATCGTGTTGCGTCCGATCG
>JAICHZ010000004.1 GCA_025924655.1 Pseudonocardiaceae bacterium
TAGTCGTCGGCGACCCCCCAGGTCTGTTGCATCATCACCGGTGCCAGCCGCCCGTTCGTCTCACACGCGACATGCGCGAAACCCAACCCGTGCCCGACCTCGTGGTTGACCGCGTACTGCTGGTACTGCACCACGTTGCCTTGGAAAGCCACCGCTCCCCGCGCCCAGCGGGCGGTGTTGATCACTACCCGGTGATCTGCTGGCCGCCAGCAGGACGCGTCGAAGGGAATCTGGAAGCCGCAGAGCCGCCGGGTGGTCTGTTGCGAGGTGAGGCTGATCCGCAGGGTCGCCGCCCGGCCGTCATCGATGCGCTGGAAGCGGTAGCGCCCGCTGCCGATCCAGCTCTTGGGGTTGCGCAGCGTGCTGTCCACGGTGGCAGCGAAGCCCGCCGGACCGCCCTCGAGATCGACCCCATCCTCGATCTCGACGGTGTAAGTGAATAACCGGCCCGCCCCGAAGGGCGCACCGGCGCCGGGAATCACCCGCCACGTGCCGGCACCTTGCATCGCGAACGGGCCGCCACCCGGCAGCTCGGCGGAGGCCTTGACCGCCGCGAAACCGGGGCTGAACACCGGGTTGGGGATCAGCGGATCACCTGCTGAGCCGGCCGTACCGGCGTGGTCCGACAGTGACAGCAGTGGCGATCTGACCGCGTCGAGCACCGCTAACACGGTGAGCACCACCAGGATCGGCAGCGCATAGACCCGCCAGCCGTAGGTGGCGACCGCCCGGGCCAGGCGCCTGGAGCCGGCACTACCGTGCCGTGGCACCAGCTGAGGTTCTGGATCCCACGACGCGGCCAGCGGCTCTTCATCAGCAATGCGCAAGTCCACATACCGCTCGGGGCGTCGAGCTGAGACCCACTCAGGCTCGACTGGCGGCGGGCGGATCACCGCGCAAGGATCGCACAGCCACCCGCAGTACTGCGCACATCACCACACCGCCCGATCCACCGCGTCGATCATGCCGAGCATCGCCCGAGCGACCGCGTTGGGCTGCTCCATCTGCGGCAGGTGCCCGGTGCGCGGCAACACGAGCAGCCGCCCCCGCGGCAGCGCCGCCGCCGTGCGCGGGGCCTTTCGCACGGTCACCAACTTGTCCGCAGCGCCCCATATCACCAGCGCGGGCGCATGCGCCTCGGCTGCGACCAACCACAGCGACCTGGACCGGGGCATCAGCCAGGACCGCGCGAGCTGCTGGGTGGATCGGCGCAGTGCCGCCACCGCCCAGGTCAGCGCAACTCGTTCAACGCACTCTGCGACAGCCTCGGCCCGCCGCGCCGACGCGACCACCGACGGATCGACGAAGCACAGCCGCAGCACCCGCTCGACCTGCTCCTCGGGCGACACGTCGATCAATATCCGGCGGATCCAGTCGCCGACGACGGGCAGCATGGTCAGCGCCACCCGCGGGTCCGACAGCCGGCGCGGATCCATCCGCAGATCAGGCATGGCGGGCGCGAGCAAGGTGAGGGTACGAACCAAGTGCGGACGTCGAGCAGCGATGAGCAAGGCCACTACCCCGCCTAGGGAGTTGCCGACCAAGTGCACCGAGCCGTGACCCAGTCCAGCGAGGAAGGTGGCGATCACCTCGGCGTGCGAGTCCGGGGCGTAGTCGAACCCACCCGGTGGCGCACTGCGACCGAAGCCCGGTAGGTCAATGGCCATTCCCGGGAACCGGATGCCGACCAGGCCCGCGAGATCGGTGAAGTTAGTGGACGAACCGCCCAGCCCATGTAAGTAGACGGCGAGCTCAGCTCGCTCCGGACCGGGTGTGTGGCGAACATGGAGCGTCACGCCGCCGCTGCGGTGGGTTTCGCCCGGCCAGGGTGGGTGGGCGGAATGCGACTGCGGCAGCGGCCCGGGGTACAACGGGATTCGGGTGAGCATGGTTTCAACATGGGTTTGACGAGCCAATTACCCGCTCCTGCCCTGGCGATGACATACCGGCGAGTAGGGTTTACCAGACCAGCCGGGAGGTGACGGAGGCCGATGACCGAGACGGCATCGAGCCGGGCGGATGCAGCGCCCCGAGGCGTGCGGATGTCCCGGGACGAGCGACGCGCTCAACTGCTCGCGGCAGCAACGGACGTCTTTGTCACCAACGGCTATCACGCCACCGTCATGGACGACATCGCCGAGCGCGCCGGCGTCAGCAAGCCCGTGCTCTACCAGCACTTCCCGGGAAAACTTGAGCTGTACCTGGCGCTGTTAGAGCGCCACACCGACGAACTCGTGCGCCGGGTCCAGGGCGCCATCGAGGAGACCCCCGACAACAGGCAGCGAGTCCGCAACGCTGTCGAGGCCTACTTCGACTTCGTCGACGGTGACGATCAGGCGTTCCGGCTAGTCTTCGAGTCCGATCTGCGAAACCAGCCGCCGGTGCAGGCGGTCGTGGAACGTACGTACACCGCCTGCGTGCGGACCATCGCGCAGGCCGTGGCAGCCGATGCTGGACTGGACGCCGATCGCGCCTGGCTGGTCGCGGTCGGCGTCGTTGGGATCAGCGAGCACAGCGCCCGCTATTGGCTCACTCGCCAACACGAGGTGCCCAAGGCAGAAGCTGTCGCCCTCACCGCCTCCCTAGCCTGGAAAGGCCTCGCCGGCTTCCCCCTCCAGGCGCCTCCGGCTGAGCGGGTCGAGCCCTGGTCGTGAACTCGACAGCGCGCACGTTTCGTCCGCCGGAAATGTCGGTACCGTCGAGTTCACGACGTTGACCGCGGCAGGTGGCCTGCTGCGTAGGTATGGCTGGCGCGAACGATTCCGGTGACGGTGTCCAGTTCCGTGGTGTCGCGGGGGCCGAAGATCATGACCATGCCGGCAGCCAGCCGGATACCGGCCAGCGGGTGGGCTGCCCCCCAGCCCTTGGTCAAGGCTTCGTGGGCCAGCGGGATCGGCAGCACGAGGTGGAGGCTGCCGTCGCGACTGGGGTGCAGGTGGGCGAACTCCCCAACATCGGCAACGATGAACGCCTCATCCGGCCCGCGGGCACCGTTAGGTGACAGTCCGCAGGGAGGCAGCAGAAAGGCCCTCGCGCCCGGGACCGAAACTGCGCTGGGCGCCGTCACGACACCATCCAGCTCGGTAATCCGCCCGAACAGCGCCTCCTGCAACTCGATCGGGGCGTTCTGCGACTCCTGCTGCTGCGGCGTGGTGACGCTGACCTCAGGTGAGTCGCCGGGCCGCATCGGCAGCCGGCCATCCGGAAACGTCGGCCAGCACGGCTGCTCGGCGACCGGACTGCCCGCCGTCTCGGCATGTCGTTGCAGGTAACCCAGTCGCGCTTCGATCCATCCCGCCAGTTCGGACACCGTCTTCGTGGTGAGCTCATGCCCGGTCGGCGCCCGCTGTGCCCACAGCGGCGACCCACTTTCACGCACCAGGTAGTCCCACGTCCGGCGCTGCAGCTCGGCCGGGAGCACGGTGTCATGCACGCCGTGGGTCACAGAGACCGGTAGCCCGACCAGCCTGCCGCGCGTCACCGGCAGGCCCGCGTCAAACGGCAGCGTGCCGTACAACAACGCGGCCGCAGCGAAGCGTGTCGGATCGGCCAGCAGCAGCCCGCCGGCGAATGTCGCGCCGCTGCCGAAACCGACGAGTACTACCGGCACCTGCGGCGCGGCCTGATCGTCGAGCCAGCCGCGAAAGGAGGCGAAGCTGTGCTCCGACGGCGGCAGCGGGACCCGAACCGAGGCGTAGCCGGCTCCGACGGGTAGCAGTGGCGCGAACGCCGCCAGATTCTTCTCGGTCGCGTCCCCGGGGCCCTGGAGTAGGACGATCAGCGGGGCAGCCGGGTCATGCGAACCCCACCGGATGGCCACTGGGTCGTCAAGCCCGGTCATGCCGTGCTCACCCCACTCCATCGGGACAGCTCGGCCGGTAGATCCAGCCGGTCGACCGGAGCGGCCGACTCGTAATCTCCCCAATCCTCGCGCGGCAGCAACCACATGATCTCGAACTCGTTGCCGTCGGGATCGGCACCGTAAAGACTCTTGGTGGCCCCGTGGCTGGATTCGCCGCCGAACGCGCCTGCACCGAGGAGCACCTCGCGGGCCGCGGCCAACTCGTCGATGGTGTCGACCTGCCAGGCTAGGTGGTAGAGCCCGATATGCCCGTGCGGCGGACGGGATGCCTCCGAACCGAGCCCGAACAATCCCAGGTCGTGATGATTGTCCGAGCCGCTGGCGCGCAGGAACGCAGCGTTGGCGCGAGGCTCCCGGGCGATCACCTTCATCCCCAGCACGGTGCAGTAGAACTGCACTGCTCGATCCAAGTCGCTGACGAACAGCACTGCGTGGTTGAGCCGACGAACCGCGATCATCGCAGCCTCCTCCAACGGTCCATGACCAATCCTGGCCGCTACGCCTGGGCGGGCACCAGCAGGGTGAAGGTGGGCGGAGCGGGCCGGGTCAGCCGGAGCCTGCCGCCTTCGGCTTCGGCCAGGCTGCGGGCCAGTGCGAGGCCGATGCCGTGCCCGTCAGCCAGCCGCGATCGGCGGGTGAACAGTTCCGGTTCGGGAGCCGTGATGCCGGTGCCCTCGTCAGACACGTCGATGGCCAGCGCGTCAGCGGCATTGCGCACCGCCACGGACACGGTGCCCGAGCCGTGGGTGGCAGCGTTGTCCAACAGCACCGTGAGCACCTGCCGCACGGCCGCGGTCGAGGCGAGTGACACCGGGGCCAGCGGATCCACCGCCACGTGCAGCGCACGGTCCTGGGCGGCCAGCCGGTCATGCCAGCCGGCTTCGATCTCGTCGAGCAGCACCGGTAGATCCAGTGGCGTGGCGTTGGAGCTGCGGGTGTCCCGCGCCAACGCAAGCAGCTCCTCGATGGTCTGCTCCAGCCGGTCCGCGGCAGCGATCCCGTCGGTGATGGCGTGCCGAAGGTCCTGACCTGGATGCTCCATCGCCGCCTCGAGCCGCAGTCGCAACCCGGTCAGCGGAGTGCGGAGCTGGTGTGACGCATCAGCTGAGAACGAGCGTTCGCGGGCGAGCATTGCGTCCAAGCGCCCGGCGGTACTGTTCAATGCCGAGCCGACCGAGTCGATCTCAGGAATGGCCGCTGGTGTGGTCCGGACACTGAAGTCACCTTGACCGAGACGGCGGGCAGCCTCCGAAAGCTCCTCAAGCGGGCGGGCCAACCGGCGGGCCTGGCGCCGGGCGACCAACCAGACCATCCCGATCGCCAACCCCCCCAGGCCGAGCATTCCCAACCACACCAGTGCGACCTGCCGGTAGACGGCCATGACGGGGCTGGCGGCGCGCACCGCGCCGATCACATCGGTGTCATGGGTCACCGGCACGGCCACGACGAGCTCGCCGTTGAGGTCCTTGTTGCTGATCTCACCGTGCAGAGCGGCGTATACCGCTGGGTCGCCGCCCTCGGGTCCGGTACCGAGTATGCGCAGGCCGCGGTCCACATAGACCGCGAGGTGCGTCCCGTCGTTCGGGTCGCGAAGGTCGGTCGGCATCTTGCCGCGGAGCACGTCTGCTGACACGGCGGCTGCGGCCGCATCTGCTCCGAGCAGCAGCTTTGTTCGTTCGTTGGACTTCGCATACTTCAACACCCCACCGGCCAAGGGCACCCCGAACAGGGCGATGGCCAGTACGGCGGCGAGCACGGCGAGGCCGACGATCCGGGTACGCACGAGTCCCCTCTACCCACCGAGGCAAGGTCGTGACAATGCTATAGCTCGTGAGTGCGATTCGGTGCCAGAACACTGTTTGCCACTCACGACCCCTTCGGGGCCTCCAGCCGGTAGCCGTGTCCTCGCAAGGTGGTGATCCGGGGAACCGAACCCAGTTGGGCCATCCCCGCTAGCTTGCGGCGCAGCGCGGCCACATGGACGTCGAGGGTCTTGGTCGGACCGAACCAGTTCTCGTCCCATACTTGCGCCATCAGCGTCTCCCGGCTGATCGCCACTTCCGGCGCTGCGGCGAGGCGGGCGAGCAGGTCGAACTCCTTGGCCCGCAGCGGCATCTCCGTTCCCGCGACGCTCGCCCGCCGGCTGCCCGTGTCCACCAGCAGGTCTCCCACCACGAGCATCGGTTGGGCTTCCGATGTCGCGGGCGCCACCCGTCGTAGATGGGCTCGGACCCGGGCCAGCAGCTCGGCCAGCCGCACCGGTTTGGTCAGGTAGTCGTCCGCGCCGGCCTCGAGACCGACCACGACATCCATCTCATCGGTCCGGGCGGTGAGAATCACCAGCACCGCGGTGGGATTGCTCGCCCGCAACTGCCGGCACACTTCGACGCCGTCCAGGTCGGGCAGCCCGAGGTCCAGTAGCACCAGGTCGAAGTCCGTCCCGGCGGCCGCACGCAGCGCGTCCCGACCGGTGCGTTGCCAACCGACCTGGTGCCCGTGAGCGCGCAGGCTGGACTCAAGGACACTGCCGATGGTCTCGTCGTCCTCCACTACCAGCAGCCGAGACATCGCACGAGCCTAATGGCTCACCCCGCAGGCAGTCGCTGGCCGTCGTGGACATCGCCTGCTCCCGCTCAAGGTGTTACCGGAAGTAACAGTTACCATGAGTAACATGACGGATGACCCCGCTGCTGTCAAGCCTGTGCGCCGGTCACCGACTAGCCGCTCGGGCCATCGGGAGCAGCGCCGCGCGGTGCTGGTGCAGGCCGCGATGCGGGCAATCCGCCAGCACGGCCCCGATGTAGCGATGGACGACATCGCCGCCGAGGCCGGCGTGAGCAAACCGATCCTCTACCGGCATTTTCTCGACAAGGGCGATCTTTACATGGCGGTCAGCGAGACTGCCACCGAGCAGTTGCGGGCTGTCCTGCTGTCCGGCCTGAGCTCCGAGGTCGACCCGCGGACGCTGCTCCGGGTGATGATCGACGCCTACTTGACGTTCATCGAAAGTGAACCGGAGCTCTACCGCTTTGTGGTGCGCCGCTCGTTCCCCGACCGGCCATTGCCCCGGGATCCGGTCACGACCAATGCCGCACTGATCGCCGGGGCGCTGGCCACGATCTTCGCCGACCAACTACGCAGCCTGGGCCTGGACCCAGGAGGTGCGCAGACCTGGGCTCACGCCGGCGTGGGAATGGTGCAAGCAGCCGGTGACTGGTGGTTACAGGACCGCACGTTGTCCCGGGAACAACTACGGGACTACCTGCTGACGATGGCCTGGGGCGCACTGGATGCCGTCCTGAACAGCTCGTGAGTGGCGTTGAGTGCTATAACACTGTTTGCCACTCACGAGCCGACGGAGAAGCCGACTCGGCGGCTGTCTCCTGGCCCGATCTCGATGTAGGCGATTCTCGCGATCGGCACCATGTACCGGCGACCCTTGTCGTCGATCATGGTCAGCATTCCCTGAGTGTTCCGCATCGCCTCGACGATCAGCGCCTCCACCTCATCAGGCGAGTCCGCGGTAGACACCGTCAGCTCGCGAGGACTGTCCGCGACGCCAATCTTGACCTCCACGCCAGAACCTCCACGGTGTGATCGAGCTGTGACACACCAGGCTAGTGGAGCCGTCCGCAAGCACTCACCCCAGCCCGAGGGCAGCCATCCGACGACCGTGCAGAATCTCCACCCGGCGGACCAGGGTGGCCAGGCCAGCCGGGTCTCCGGAGCCGCAGACGATGAGATCAGCCAGCGCGTGACGTTCTGCCACGACGTGCTGGGCATTGGTCACCGCCTCGCCGAGCAGCCGGCGACCCCACAGTGCCAACCGGTCGCGCGTGGTCCGGCTCTGCTCGCAGGCGCTGCGCACCTCGCGCTCGGCGAACGCCGAATGGCCGGTGTCGGCCAGGACCTCTTTGACCAGTGCAGCGGTGGCGTCGTCTAGCCAGCCACCCATCTCACCGTAGAAATCCGCCGCCAGGCCGTCCCCGACGTAGACCTTCACCAGCGACTCCAGCCAGGACCGGGGTGCCGTTGCGGCATGGAACGCTTCGATGCGCGCCACGAAGGGGCGCATCGCGTCGTCCACCGAGACACGCAAACCACGTAGATGGCTCTCGAGCTGCCGGAAGTGCCCGATCTCAGCAGCCGCCATGCTGGCCATCGCCATCCTGCCGCTCAGTGTGGGCGCACGGCGGGCGTCCTGCGCGAGCCGATCGAAAGCTGACAGCTCTCCGCAGGCGAGGACCCCCAACAGGTCGACGATGCCCGCACGCGCCACATCCACGGCGCGAGCGTAGTGCTGCATTGTTGGAGTGTGCGGTGTCACGCGCACAGTTGACGTGGTTGAGGGGTATGATGTGTGCACAGGGCGTGACCCGACCCGGTGATAAAATCCCGTGGCCACGCGTCCCGCTCGGCGGTACACGCCGCCGAGCGCATGAAATTGAGCGCGGACCTGATGTATTCGTTCCCGGTTCTGCTGCGCCGTCCGGCGGCGCGGAGCTGGTCGAGCGAGACGGCGGTGGACGCGCCAGTACGAGAGAGGCGAGCACACTGACCGTCAGCCAGACCACATTGCCCGAGACCCATCCCCTGGAGCGTCCCGACCCCGACACCCAAGCCAGTACCGAGAGTGATATCGACGAAACCTCGCCGCCCACGCCGCTGCAGGCTGGCGCACCGGTACGCGATGACTCTCCCACCTTCGCCCAACTCGGTGTTCGCGACGAGATCGTCCGGACTCTGCGAGCAGTAGGCATCGAGCGCACCTTCGCTATTCAGGAACTCACCTTGCCGCTGGCGCTGGCCGGCGACGACCTCATCGGTCAGGCCCGCACCGGCACTGGCAAGACGCTCGGCTTCGGTGTGCCGCTGATCCAGCGGATCACCTCCGGAGACGTCGTTCTTGACGGCACCCCGCGCGCCCTGGTCGTCGTTCCGACCAGAGAGCTGTGCTTGCAGGTCAGCGCCGATCTCACCGCCGCGGGCCGGGATCTCGGCGTCCGGGTCCTTTCGATCTACGGCGGCCGACCTTACGAACCACAGATCAAGGCCCTGACCAGAGGGGTGGACCTGGTGGTCGGTACTCCGGGTCGGCTACTGGACCTTGCCGAACAGCGCCATCTGGTGCTGGGCAAGGTACGCGTGCTGGTCCTCGACGAGGCCGATGAGATGCTCGACCTGGGCTTCCTGCCCGACATCGAGCGAATCCTGCGGATGGTGCCCGAGCAGCGCCAGACCATGCTGTTCTCGGCCACCATGCCGGGCCCGATCATCACGCTGGCCCGGACCTTCCTGACCCAACCAACGCATATCCGCGCTGAGGAACCCGACGCAACCGCCATCCACGAGCTGACTAGGCAGTTCGTCTACCGGGCGCACGCGATGGACAAGGTCGAGCTGCTGTCCCGGATGCTGCAGGCCCGCGACCGAGGCCTGACGATGATCTTCACCAGGACCAAACGTACCGCGCAGAAGGTGGCCGACGAGCTCACCGAACGCGGTTTCGCGGCTGCGGCGGTGCACGGTGACCTCGGCCAGGGGGCTCGCGAGCAGGCGCTTCGCGCCTTCCGCTCGGAGAAGGTGGACGTGCTGGTCGCCACCGACGTCGCCGCCCGCGGCATCGACGTCCCGGAGGTCACCCACGTCATCAACTACCAATGTCCCGAAGACGAGAAGCCCTACGTGCACCGGATCGGGCGTACCGGGCGCGCCGGGCGCGCCGGCGTCGCGATCACTCTCGTCGACTGGGACGAGGAAACCCGCTGGAAGATGATCAGTGATGCGCTGGACCTCGGCATGCCGGAGCCCGCGGAGACCTACTCCACCTCGGAGCACCTGTTCAGCGACCTCGACATCCCCACCGACTCCACCGGGCGGCTGCCGCTGGCCCGGCGCACCCGGGCCGGACTGGGAGCTGAGCCCAGCGACGAAGCCGGCCGGCCCAGGCGTACCACTGGCGTCGCACGCGGGGTGCGCGGTGGGCCCGCCGACGGTGAGCTTCCGCCGGTCCGCCGGCTGCGGCGGCGTACCCGCAACGGAGAGACCGCCGGCATCAGTGCCGAGACCGCGCCGCCCGCAGAGCACCCATGCGACCATGGCGACGCCGGGCTGCGCCGCCGACGTCGGCGCAGCCGGGGCCGCAGCGCTGGCACCGGGGAACACGGCAGCCAACCCCGCGCCGCAGGCTAACCCAACGGTCGGATGCTCGCGCCGGAACGCCGCACCCGATGGGACCTCACCGCTGCCGCGGTGCTGGTAGTGGCCGTGCTCACCGCGGCCGCTGCATTGTGGTGGACCAGTGACGCGCGCCGCACCACGCTGACCACCGCCGCCGGCCCGGCACCAGGTGCTGCGACTTCAGCCGCCGGGTCCGGGTCATTGCCAACGGCGCTGACGGAGGCGTGGCGAGCGCCGAGCGCAGCGACCCCGGTCCCGCTCGCAGCGGACCGCACGGCGGTCACCGGTGCCGCCGGCGTGGTCGCCGGGCGCGACCTGTACACCGGCGCGGTGCGCTGGAGCTACCGGCGTGACCGACCGCTGTGTACCGTGGCGGCCGCATTTCAGCATGTGGTGGCGGTGTACCGGCGCAGCGACACCTGCAGCGAGGTGACCGCTCTAGGTTGGGTCGACGGTCGGCGAGGACCACAACGCACCGGTCCGGTGGAAGCGCCGACCCGGCTGGTTGCCGCCGGCAACCAGGTTGCCGCCACTGGCAGTCGTTACCTGGAGGTATGGCGCTCTGACCTGGTACGCACGCTGGCCTATGGGCGACTGCCGACGCCCGTGCAGCCAGCCACCCAACCGCGCCCGGACTGCGTGCACGACTCGATGGCACTCACTAATGTCAAACTGGGCGGCGGCAAGCTGGCTGTGGTTGAGCAGTGTCCCGGGGAGCGGGTGCGGCTCACCGTGCAACGGTCCGATCCCAAGGAACCCGACCACCCCGAAGTGATTTTCAGCACCCTGCTGTCGGGGCAGCAGGCCCAGGTCATCGCGATGAGCGGGGAACGGGTGGCCGTGGCGCTGCCCGACCCAGCCCGGTTGGCCATGCTCGACGGCCAGGGCAAGGAGGTCGCCGAGTATCCGCTGGCGGTCCCGGACGCCGACCTGCGCGGCAATCCACCCGGCGGCCTGGCCGATATCACCCAGGCAGCCACGGAGATTTACTGGTTCACCGGCTCGGCCACTGTTGCTTTGGATATCGCGGACCTGCGGCCACGGTGGACCCGGGCGGGGTCCCTGGGTACCGGGTCGGAGGTCGCCGGGCGGCTGCTGCTACCGGTGGCGGGTGCGCTAGCCGTGCTGGACACCACCACCGGCCAGCAGCTCCGCTCGCTGCCGGTGGACCGCGGCGGCTACCGCGGCCCCGTAGGTACTGCCAGTTCCGGGGGTGTGGTTCTGGAGCAACGTGGCGACACCCTGGTAGCGCTGCGCTGAGCTTGCGACTCGTAAGCTCATCCGGTGACGGCATCACAGATCACCCCGCACGGCGCCAGCCGCGTGCAGGTGACGGTGGCTGGAGCCGACCTAGCGGCGCTGCGGGCCCAACCCGCTGAGCCCGTCGGCGCCGTAGCTGTCCTGCTGCCGGGGTACACCGGGTCCAAGGAGGACTTTGCGGCCCTGATGGACCCCATGTGTCGGGCAGGTCTGTCCGTGTTGGCCCTGGACCTGCCCGGGCAGTACGAGTCCCCTGGCCCGGACTGCGAGCAGGACTATTACCCCGACCCGCTGGGTCGGACCATCGCGGCGTTGGTGGCTGAGCTCGCCGCCGGCGGGGACGTGCTACTGCTGGGGCACTCCTACGGGGGGTTGGTGGCTCGAGCGGCGGTGCTCGCCGGCGCCCCGGTGACTGGGCTGGTCTTGCTCGACTCGGGTCCAAGCGGGTTGCCCCCAGGACCGCGCCGGGAGTTGCTCGACGCCACCGAGCCGGTGATGCGTTTCCAAGGCATCGAGACCGTTTTCAGACTGCTCGAAGCTCGGAACGGAACCGCGGAGCCGCCCGAACTGGCCGCACTGCTGCGGGCTCGTTTCCTGGGCTCCTCAAGCGTTGGCCTGCTCGGGATGGCGACCGGTCTGCGCACCGAACCCGACCGGGTCACCGAGCTGGCCACCGCCCTGCGCACTCGCGCGATCCCTTGTTTGGTCGCCTTCGGCGAATCCGATGACGCGTGGCCGGTGCCGGTGCAGCGCGATATGGCGGCCCGGCTGGGCGCCCAGGTCGCGATGATCCACGATGCCGCCCACTCACCGGCCATCGAGAATCCGCAAGCTCTGCTCGACCTGCTACTGCCAACCTGGAAGACCTGGCTCTTCAGGCCCACCAGCCGAACCAGAGGACGCAGGCGGTGAGCAGCAGGATGGTGTAGGAGGCCAGGGCTGCGGTGCGGCCTCGACAGCGGTCGGCGGCGAGCTGCAACGCAACCGCGACCGCAGCCGCGACCCCGTGTCCGGCAACCACCGCCAGGCCTGGTCCGGGCCGGCCTGACGCACCGGCCAGCCACTGCGCCACGTAGACCGCGATCGCAAGCACCACCAGTCCCCCCGCCAGCACACCGGACAGCCCGTGCGCGACCCGCTCACCAAGGCGCGGCGCGGTCACGGTGCAAGCAGGGCCCATGGCCGCAGCTCTGGTGCACTGGCCCGGCCCTCGGGGCAGTGCCGCCGGAAATCGCACCATGAGCAAGCCCGGCCGGGGGTGGGCGGGAACAGGGTTTCAGGATCGCCTCCGGTCGCCAGAGCGTCGACGGCCAGCGCGATCTCATCGGCCACCTCCTCGGCACGGCGCAGGTGCCTGCTCAATGACTGCTCGGTGTGCTCCCAGCCGGCAACGGTGCCGGTGGGCAGGTGGTGCAGCTCCACCCGGCGGCATTCCCGACGTAGCGTGCGGCGGGCCGCGAAGGCGTAGAGCGCCAACGCCTGCGAACCGCGAGCGTCATCGACGGTGAGCTCCTGGCGACCGGTCTTGTAATCGACTACGACCAGTTCGCCGTTGCGCTCATCGATGCGATCCACTCGTCCCTCCGCCACGATCCGTTGGGTCGGCGCGGATACCCAACGCTCCACCCCCACCGGTTCGAGGTCGGGATCCAGCTCGTCGACGTATCGGGCCACCCAGTCCTGTGCGCGGCTTCGATAGTCGCCGGCCTGCGCGTTGTCGGCGAAACCCTCGCCAGACCAATGCGTCGCGACCAGCGCGGCCGCAGCGTGCGGCTGCCGCCGTTCGGGCGCCAGATCGAACAACGCCCGCAGTGCGGTGTGCACCACCGCGCCCAGCGTGTTGTGTGCCCAGGCACCGCCCCGCGCAGGCGCGGGACGATCCAGGTAGGCCATCCGGTAACGCCGGCGGCAGCCGGTCCAGGTGCTGAGCTTGGCGGGAGTCAGCCGCACCAGCGGGCGGGGCAGACCACCGAGTTGCAGCTCGCCCTGCGCTCGCGGTGCCATCGCGCCTACCGTACTCGTCAGCCGGGTCAGCCGGTCACTGCGGCGACACGGCTGCTCGCCGCCAGCTCCTCGATTCGTTCCAGCGCCTCGGGGTCAGTCGTCTCTTGACCTAACGACACCGTCTTGTTCCTACCGTGGTAATCGCTGCTGCCGGTCATCAGCAGGCCAAGTTCGGCCGCGAGGTCGCGCAGCGCTGCACGATCGCCGTCGGCATGGTCGGGATGGTTTACTTCCACCCCGGCGAGCCCCTCAGTGAAAAGTTCCGCGATCACGGAGAGATCGATGACCGGCCCCCGACGGCGGGCCGCGGCGTGCGCCAGGACCGCGACTCCGCCTGCGGCCCGAACCATCCGGATCGCGGTGTGGACGTCGGTATCGACGCGACCGGTGTAGTACGGGCCGCCGGTGTTGAGAAATCGGCGGAAGGCTTCATCGACGCTACCCACGACGCCCGCCGAGACCAGTGCCTGGGCGAGGTGTGGCCGCCCGACCGGAGCTTCCGGCGGCAGGCCGGCGAGAAACTCGTCAGGATCCACCGGGAACCCGTCGGCGGCCATCCGCCGTGCCATGACGCACAACCGCACGCGTCGCTCATCGCGCAGCCGCGTCTGCTCAGCGATGATTGCCGCCGAGGATGGATCGAACAGGTAACCGAGCAAGTGCACCGAGACGTGGCCGCCCCTGCCGTCCGGCGCGAGGCAGGAGAACTCCGCGCCCCGGATCAACCGCAGGCCTACCGGCAGCGCATCGACAGCGTCGTCCCATCCCGCAGTGGTGTCGTGGTCGGTCAGGGCCAGCACATCAACACCAGCCGCCGCAGCGGCCGCGACGAGCTCCGCGGGGGTGTCCGTGCCATCGGACGCGGTGGAGTGAGCGTGCAGGTCAATACGCATGACCGCAGTCTTCACCAGCGATCGCTACCGGCCGTCGGGGCTTGGCCGTCCCGGACGCGGCCAGCGCCTGCGACGAGAGCTGCGCGGTGGCTGCAGCATGTGTGATTGAGGCTGCTTCTTCTCACCGAAGATCAACCCAGAGATCGCGAGAAAGACCTCCTCTGGCTCGGGCAAGAAGTGAATCCACTCGAGGTCCTGCTTCTGGCCGGCCGACTCTATCCGGAGCGTGCCGTAACCGAGTAGCTGCCCGAAGAATGGCCTCATGAAGCTCATGTCGGTCACCTTCGTGATCGGCATCATGGAGTTCTTCGTCTCGATGATGCCGCTGGTGACCATGAACCGTTTGTCGGTGACGATGATCACATGGATCCACCACTCCAGCACTTTCCAGGCGAAGCGCAGCAACGCGCCAACCGCCACGTACCAGAGCAACGACTGCACCAGCCAAAGACCATCCGCGACGCCGGTGACCAGCCGGGACAGTAAGTACGCTCCGAGCACGATTCCCACGGTGATCAGCAGGTCCTTGAGCAGAAACGCCCAGTGCCGCCGCACCCGGATCACCCGGCGCTCCATCGTGGGATCGAGCAGGACGTGGGAATGCCGACCGAGCATCTCAGCGCCGCCAGAACGTTGTCGCATTCACCCTGAACCACCTTGTCTCGCCGCTGCGGGCAGCGCAACGCAGTCGTCGCCGGACTGTTCGGTCCCCGATCCGTGAGTGTTGTACCGCAGCGGAGTCGACCGTGCGCCCGACACTCCCAAAGGGTACTACCATCCCTGCGGATGACAGGCTCGGCGGCACAGCGCATCCGGTGCGTCGGAGCGGTGCTGCTCGATGACGCCGGCAGATTGCTGCTGATCCGAAGGGCGCACGAGCCGGGACGTGGCCGCTGGTCGGTGCCCGGAGGTCGGGTTGAAGACGGCGAGACCGATCAGCACGCGGTGATCCGCGAGGTGGCTGAGGAGACCGGGCTGGCAGTTGAGGTCACGGGTTGGCTGGGAGATGTGCAACGCGACGGACCGGATGGGGCGGTGTTCGACATCCACGATTACCGCTGCCGGGTGACGGGAGGTGCCCTCAGCGCCGGCGACGACGCCGATGGCGCCCGCTGGTGCGACGCGGAGGCCCTGGCGACTCTGCCCGTCGTCACCGGCCTCATCGACGCCCTCGCCGGCTGGCACTGCCTTCCCCGCTGAGGGTCAGGCAGTCGCGGTGCCTGGCCCCATGGCCAGTTTCGCCAACATGTCACGAGCCTGTTCGGCATGGCGCGGTTGGCACAGCACGTCGTACCGTCCGGCTACCAATTGGCTCGTCGACGCGAAGTCCCGCCGGCCGCGCGTCGCGGCATACCCGGCGGCGGCGAACACCGTTCCGAACACCGCGCCGGTGGCCACTCCTACCAAGATCGGAATCACTCCGGTCCCGGCCTGAGTCGCGAACAGGCTCAGCAGCACGCCCACGAACAGGCCGAACCAGGCACCCGACGCCGCCCCCTGCCCGATCACCCGGCCCCAGGTCAACCGCCGCAGTACCCGCTCCACCAGCATCAGGTCTACTCCGACGATGGTGACCTCGGCGACCGGAAACTCGTTATCGGCGAGATGGTCCACGGCGCGCTGCGCCTCGGCGTAAGTAGCGTAGGAGCCGATCGGCCAGCCGGTGGGAGGGGTGGGCAGGCCAGGCATCTGGCCGGGACCGCCGAACGGACTGGTCATCACGCATCACCTCCCCTACGAGGTACCCGATCGTGGCGTGCAACGCCCGGATTTCACTCAACGGTGTCAAATGCAACATGGTGTCTGCTTCAACCTCGGGCAGCGTACTCCCGCAGCAAGCCTTTACTGATGATCGTCTTCTGGATCTCACTGGTGCCCTCGCCGATGAGCAGGAAGGGCGCTTCGCGCATCAGCCGCTCCACCTCGTACTCCTTGGAGTAGCCGTACCCGCCGTGGATGCGGAAAGCGTCTTCGGTGACCTCCTTGCAGTATTCGCTGGCCAGCAGCTTCGCCATCCCGGTCTGGACGTCGTTGCGCTCGCCGGAGTCCTTCAGACGGGCCGCGTTGACCATCATCAGGTGCGCGGCTTCGACCTTGGTGGCCATCTCGGCCAGCTTGAACGCGATCGCCTGGTGCTGCGCGATCGGCTTGCCGAAGGTCTTGCGCTGCTGGGCGTAGTCGACGGCGAGCTCGAAAGCTCGGATGGCGATGCCACATGCCCGGGCGGCGACGTTGACCCGACCCACTTCGACGCCGTCCATCATCTGGGCGAAACCCTTGCCGGGAGCGGCACCCAGCACCTTATCGGCGCCGATGCGGTAGCCGTCGAAGACGAGCTCGGTGGTTTCGACACCTTTGTAGCCCATCTTGTCGATCTTGCCCGGTACGCTGAGTCCGGCAGCCACCTCACCGTAGCCAGTGGGCTTGTCCACCAGCAGCGTGGTGAGGTTGTGGTGCGCCTTCGCCGCACCCTCCTCGGTCTTGACCAGCGTCGCCACCAGGGTGGAGGTGGCGCCATTGGTCAGCCACATCTTCGCGCCGTCGACGATGTAGTGCTCACCGTCACGGCGGGCTCTGGTCTTGATCGCCGCGACGTCGGAGCCCAGCTCCGGTTCCGACATGGAGAAGGCACCGCGGATGCGACCCTCGGCCATTCCAGGTAGGTAATGCTGCTTCTGCTCGGCGGTGCCGTGGTGGCTGATCAGATGGGCCACGATGAAGTGGGTATTGATGACGCCGGAGACACTCATCCATCCGCGGGCGATCTGCTCCGCGACCAGTGCGTAGGTCAACAGCGACTCCCCCAGGCCGCCGTACTCCTCGGGGATGGTGAGCCCGAACAGACCCATCTCCTTCATCCCGTCGACGATTTCCTGCGGGTAGGTGTCGGTGTGCTCCAACTCCTGGGCAACCGGGATGATCTCCTTGTCCACGAATGTCTTGACGGTGGCCAAGATCTCTCGCTGGATCTCGGTGAGGCCGGCGGTCTGAGCGAGCCGTGCCATGGGGCTCCTTCCGTTGCGCGCCGGTGGCCTCGCAATGAAGCCTCATGGGCGTCGCGGCGGTCTGCTGAGAACAGTAATGTCTCTGGTGACTTCATAGGGAGCCTTGCCCTGATGACCACCATTACGCCCGGCCGCTCCATTGCGTACCGCCGTCGGCTCGACGGTCCGGTGTTGCGCACCGTCTGGCTGACCGTGCACCGGCACGTCGATCTCCTCCGGCTAGCCAGTGCGTTGTGTCGCGCTCGCTGAGCTACTGCCGCCTCGACACACCCCTCGTATCGCCATCTGACCTGATTCAAGGAGAACTCCATGGGCGCAACAGCGCACACATCGTCAGACCCGACCTTCTACCGCAGCCCCGCCGAGGCCGTCGCCGCACCGGCGGAAAAACTTGCCTATGTCGTGGCGTTCGACCGCACGGCGCAGCGGCCCGACGCCCTGACCGTGGTCGACGTCGACCCCAGCTCAGCACGGTACGGACAGGTGGTGGGCTGGGCGGACCTCCCCACTCTTGGTGATGAGCTGCATCACTTCGGTTGGAATGCCTGCAGCAGCGCGCTGGCTCATGAGGGCCACGACATGAACGGTCTCCAACGCCGTTACCTGCTGCTGCCCGGCCTGCGCAGCTCGAATGTGCACGTCTATGACACTGCGCCCGACCCCACCAATCCCACCCTGGTCAAGACGATCGACGCCAAGGAGCTGGCGGACAAAGCCGGTTACTCCCGGCCGCATACGTCGCACTGCGGCCCCGAAGGGATCTTCCTGTCCTGCCTCGGTGGGGCCGACGGCGCTGACGGGCCGGGTGGGATCGCGCTGCTCGACCACGCCACTTTCGACGTACTGGGCCGGTGGGAAACCGACCGCGGCCCGCAGCACCTGGCATATGACGCCTGGTGGCACCTGAAGCAGAACACGCTGATCACCAGCGAGTGGGGCACGCCGTCGATGATCGAGGACGGGGTCAACCCGGAGCTCCTACTGGGCAACAAGTACGGCCACGCCCTGCACTTCTGGGACCTGGCCGCCGGCAAGCACCTGCAGCGGGTCGACCTGGGCGAACACCATCAGATGGTGCTCGAGCTGCGCCCGGCGCACGATCCCGAGGCCAGTTGGGGGTTCGTCGGTGTCGTCGTGTCCACCCAGGACCTGTCCGCCTCGGTGTGGCGCTGGCACCGTGACGGCGGCAGCTGGGTCGCCGACAAGGTGGTCACCATTCCCGCCGAACCCGCCGAACCCGCCTTGTTGCCGCCGGCCCTGAAACCCTTCGGTGCGGTCCCACCCCTGGTCACCGATATCAACCTGTCGGTGGACGACCAGCAGCTGTACGTCTCGTGCTTCGGCACCGGTGAGCTCAAGCAGTACGACGTGTCGGACCCGGCGAACCCGCGCGAGACCGGCTCGGTGCGGTTGGGCGGAATCGTCAGCCAGGCGCCCCATCCGGCCGCACCCGAGCTGCCACTGGCCGGCGGCCCGCAGATGGTCGAGGTCAGCCGGGACGGTCGGCGGGTGTATCTCACCAACTCGCTCTACGGCGCCTGGGACGATCAGTTCTACCCCGACGGCGTCGGCGCGTGGCTGGCCAAGATCGACGCACCCGCCGGTGGCGGGCTCACCGTCGACGAGAGCTTCTTCCTACACGGCGAGGACTTCCGAGGCCTGCGAGTACACCAAGTCCGCCTTCAAGGCGGCGACGCCTCCTCAGACTCGTACTGCTACCGCTAAATCGGGCTGGAGCGCCATTCGGTTGGCGAATGGCGCTCCAGTGACGACTCCAGACCGCGATTCGCCTAGCGAATGGCGCTGGGTCACGAGAAACGCGCGAACGTTAGCCTCTTGTGGTGGCTACTGCGACCCGAGTTTATGCAGCGCGAGTTGCGGGGCTGCCGGTGTTCGGACCCGACGGCGAGCAGATCGGCAAGGTCCGCGACCTGGTTACCGCGCTGCGCATCGGGCCGCGGCCGCCGCGGGTGCTCGGGTTGGTGATCGAGCTCGCGATCCGGCAACGGATCTTCGTACCGATGCTGCGGGTCACCTCCATCGAACCCGGCGCGGTGGTTCTGGCCACCGGAACAGTCAGCCTGCGCAAGTTCACTCTGCGCCCCAACGAAACACTGGTGCTTGGGGAGATTCTGGATACCCGGGTGCACGTGGCCGCCACCGGAGCGGTCGCGGTGGTGGTCGACGCCGGGATCGAACAGGTCCGCACCCGAGACTGGGTGATCACGAAGCTGGCGGTGCGGGAACGCACTGGCCGGCTCAGCCGGCGCGGTCCGGTTGAGGTATTCGGCTGGGACGAGATCGAGGGATTGACGCTGGCCGAGGTGTCCTCCCGTGGGCAAGGTGCCGAGCAGCTGCTGTCGCTGTTTGAGGGGATGCGGGCGGTGGAGGTCGCCAACACGCTGCGGGAGCTTCCCGCCAAGCGCCGCTATGAGGTGGTCGATGCACTGGACGACGAGCGGCTCGCCGACGTGCTTCAAGAGCTCTCCGAAGACGAGCAGGCCCAGGTGCTCTCCCGGCTAGGCGACGAGCGCGGCGCCGACGTGCTGGAGGCGATGAATCCCGACGACGCCGCGGACCTGCTCGGCGAGCTTCCGCAGACCGATCGGGAGCGGTTGCTGCGGCTGATGGCGCCGGAGGAATCTGCACCGGTGCGCCGGCTGCTGACCTACTCCTCGGACACCGCCGGTGGCCTGATGACTCCGGAGCCGGTGGTGCTCACCCCGGACGCCACAGTCGCCGAAGCGCTCGCCCGGGCCCGTAATCCCGAGCTGACCCCCGCGCTGGCCAGCATGGTGTTCGTCTGCCGCCCCCCCACGGCCACCCCGACTGGGCGCTACTTGGGCTGTGCCCACCTGCAGCGGCTGCTCCGCGAACCCCCGTCGAATCTGGTGGCCGGAGTTCTGGACGCGGAGCTGGCTCGGCTTGGGCCCGAGGCGACGCTGGCCGAGGTCACTCGCTATTTCGCTGCCTACGACCTGGTCTGCGCACCAGTGGTAGATCCCGAGGACCACCTACTCGGGGCGGTCAGCGTCGATGATCTGCTGGATGCAGCGCTGCCCGACGACTGGCGCCAACAGGAAGCCTGGCTGACGTCCGACTGGCCCGGCGAGGTGAGCGGTGGCTGACTCACGTTGGAACTATTCGGCAACCCGGCTGGATCTACCGCGCGGACCGCGACGACTCGGTCCCCGGATGGACCCGGACGCCTTCGCCCGCTTCTCCGAGCGGATCGCCCGATTTCTGGGCACTGGCCGATTCCTGGCCGCTCAGACGGTCATCGTCATCGTGTGGATCACGCTGAACCTGGCGGCGCTGACCCGGCACTGGGACCCTTACCCGTTCATCCTGCTCAATCTCGCGTTTTCCACCCAGGCCGCCTACGCCGCGCCGTTAATCCTGCTGGCGCAGAACCGGCAGGACGACCGCGATCGGGTGTCGCTCGATGAGGACCGGGCCCGCGCCGAGCGCACTAAGGCCGACACGGAGTATCTGGCCCGAGAGATAGCGGCGCTGCGCATCGCGGTCGGCGAAGTGGTCACCCGAGATTTCCTCCGATCTGAGCTCGGTCGGCTCACCGAGCTCCGAGAACCCGGGCCGCCGGATTCAGCAGCCGCTGATCGGGCCGGGCCGGATCGGCCTGGTGCGTACCGGCGCGGTAAGCGAGCGGACCGGTGAGCGCCCAGCGCGGTAACGCCTAGCATGGGAGGCAGTCCCACACCCAACCGGAAGGTCGGTGCCACCCGTGGCCCCCACGCAGAGCGTCCCATCGGTCGACGCGGTCAAAGCCGCGCTGGATGGGGTGCACGACCCGGAAATCAACCGGCCGATCACCGAGCTAGGTATGGTCAAGAACGTCACCGTGGCCGCCGATGGAACGGCGAGGGTAGCGGTGTGGCTCACCGTCGCCGGCTGTCCCATGCGCGACACCATCACCTCCAGGGTCACCACAGCGGTGTCCGCCGTTCCAGGCATCCGGAACGTCCAAGTGGAGCTCGACGTGATGAGCGACGCCCAGCGCACGGCGCTGCGCCAGCAGCTGCGCGGTACCACCGAGGAGCCCCGGATCCCGTTCGCCGAGCCGGGATCGCTGACCCGGGTGTACTGCATCGCCTCCGGTAAGGGCGGGGTGGGCAAGTCCTCGGTGACGGTGAATCTGGCGGTCGCGATGGCCGATCGCGGCCTGTCGGTCGGGGTGGTCGACGCCGATATCTATGGCCACTCGGTGCCGGGCATGCTCGGCACCACCGCCCGCCCCACTCAGGTAGAAAAGATGATCATGCCGCCGGCGGCCCACGGCGTCAAGGTCATCTCGATCGGCATGTTCACCAAGGACAACACTCCGGTGGTGTGGCGGGGACCGATGCTGCACCGCGCGCTACAACAGTTCCTCGCCGACGTGTTCTGGGGTGATCTCGATGTGCTGCTGCTCGACCTGCCGCCGGGCACCGGCGACATCGCCATCTCGGTGGCGCAGTTGATACCCAACGCGGAGATCCTGGTGGTCACCACTCCGCAGCGGGCCGCCGCCGAGGTAGCACAGCGGGCCGGGTCAATCGCCTTGCAGACCCGCCAGCGGCTGATCGGAGTAGTGGAGAACATGTCCTGGCTGCAGATGCCGGACGGCTCGCGCAGCTACCTGTTCGGTTCCGGCGGCGGCCAGGTGGTCGCCGACGCGTTGACCCGCTCACTGGGCAGTGAGGTTCCGCTGCTGGGTCAGGTTCCGCTGGATCCACGGTTGCGCGAGACCGGCGACGCCGGCACCCCGCTGGTCCTGGCCGATCCCACCTCGCCCGCCGCGGTGGTGCTACGCGGGATCGCCGAGCGGCTCGCGACGCGCTCGCGTGGATTGGCCGGACGGCTGCTCTCGGTGAGCCCCAGCTCTCGGTAGCAGATTGTCAGGTTGCATCGGGGTCGAAGGGTGCGCGCTCGCCTGGCTGGAGCGGCCGGGGAACCGGCGTGCCCCTACCCGTGGGTGCAGCGTAACCGTTCGATTTGATCCCATCAGATCTGATCACACCGCCGGACGGATCGTCGCCGAGATCGTCGAACAGGTGGCGGGTGATCGCGCTTGTCGGATTGAACCCACGCGGGTTGAAGCCGCGCAGTCCGCGCAGGTCTTCCAGAGGCGCTCGGAGTTCGTCGAATTCCGGCCCCAGCTCGGAACGCAGCTGCTCACGGGCACCGTTGGCGTACTCCCGGACCTGGCGCACAGTGCGGCCCAGCCAGGCCGCCGCCGACGGAAGACGTTCCGGTCCCAGGATCACCAATCCGGCGACGATGAGGATCAGGAACTCGCCCCAGCCGATGTTGAACATCCGCACGCACCTCCTCACCAACCCGTGCAGCGACCCCAGCCTAGCCAATCAGGCGGTGTCTAGGCCGGGTCCGCCGGTAAGCTGCCCCGCCGACTGTCCGACGACCGCGATGGCGAACCCGTCGTAGCCTTTGGCGCCTACTGTCTGGATGGTCGTCGCACTCACCGACGGTTCCGCGGCCATCACCTCAATGAGCCGTCGCACGCCCTGCACATCGGGGTCTGCGGTGTGCGCGTCAAGCACATTGCCACGGCGCACCAAATTGTCCACGATGATCACGCCACCTGGTCGGGTCAGCCGGACCGACCAGGTGAAGTAGTCGGCATTGTGCAGCTTGTCCGCGTCGATGAACACGAGATCGAACAGCTCTCCCGCCTCGGCCAGCACCGGCACCGTGTCCAGCGCCTCGCCGATCCGCACGTCCACCAGGTCGGCGAGGCCGGCCCTGGCGATGTTGGCGCGCGCCACCTCGGCGTGCTTCCGCACGGACTCCAAGGTGATCAGGCGGCCGTCCGGCGGCAGCGCCCTGGCTAGCCAGATCGTGCTGTACCCGCCGAGCGTGCCGAACTCGAGAATCCGGCGCGCGTTCATCATCCTGGCGAGCAGGTGGAGCAGCTTGCCCTGCGCGGGCGAGACGGCGATGGCTGGCAATCCCGCCGCCGCACTGGCCGCGCGCGCAGCGTCCAACGCCTCGTCGGGTGCCAGCAGCGCGCTGGTGATGTAGTCGTCGACCGCCGTCCACTGCTGCTGGCTCATCGCGTCCTCACTGCCGTCTGGCTACCTGCTAACCATGCCGCTCACCAATCATGTTGCCCCATACCGGCTAAAGCTCGGGCCCGCGGGCCCGCAGTTCGTCTACGGTGGCCATCGCCTGCTTGAGCTCACCGAGCCATTGCGCAGCGTGCTCGCCGACCAGCCGCACCGCCCAGGCCAGCGCCTCCGACCGGGACCGCGCCACCCCCGCGTCAACCAGAGTGTCGAGCACCAGGCGCTCGGGTTGCCGCAACCGGGTCATCACCGGCACCGACAGCGTCGTGAACATCTCTGTACTGCCACCCAACCGGGCACCCCAGGCGACCTTGCGGTGATAACGGTGCTCGGCCTGCCGGGCGATCTCGATCCGCTCGTCACGGGAATCCTCCCGGAATCGGCTGATCCGGCCGGCCTCGGCTGCCGCGCGCTCGGCGTCATCGGTGAACTCGTCGCCCAGCGCGGGCAGCTCACCCACGACGATGATCTCCTCGCGGTCCACGCTGACCTCGACGTCGCCAGTGAACCAGCCATCCGGCAACCGTCCCGCGAACCACGCCTTGGCGTCGTCTGCAGGTGGCAGGTCAGCCTGCTGCCAGCCACCCCGACCATGTCCTCGACCATCTGGACGCATCCCATGCGGCCGTCCTCGTCCCACCATGACATCATCCTTTCGTCACTTGATTACAACATTACACATGTTGCAAGGGGAAGTGAGACGGATACGCCTACCGTGAACGATGGAGCGCCGGAGCTACCGGAGGCACGGAGCGCACGCGCCACGGGCAATGATCGCGAACTGGGAAACAGTGATCTACACCTGGCGGGGGTCGCTCGCCGCGCCGAGAAACGCGCGGGGGCATCGACCAGGTAGGCGGTCCTGTCTGCAAGCAGCAGCGCGGCGCCGCGTTGTGTGTGGCTAGCTGCTGCGGAGCTGAGCCTGCAGATCCTCGACGGTGGTCACTGGCCGATCACAGACGAACCCGTGGCAGACATATGCCGCCGGAGCACCTTCGACCAGGTCCCGCCCGGCGAGCATCGGAGCCTCCGCGCCCGGTTCTCCGGCGAGCACGACCGCACCGCCAGGCGCGGCCGCCCGGGCCGCCACCTCCAGTGCCGCCCGGGCCGGATCCCCGGCGGCGCCGATCACGGCGATCTGCACCGGTCCGTGCGCCAGCGCCTCTGCCGTGGTCAGCCAGTGCCCAGTCGCCTGCGGTGCCTTCGCCAGCACCGCTCCGGCCCGCGCCACCGCAGCCTCAGCCGCCGCCCGGTAAGACTCCGCACCGGTCAGCGCCGACGCAGTCACCAGCGCGGCCGCCAACGCGGAGGCACCCGCTGGGGTGGCATTGTCAGTCGGGTTAGTCGGGCGACGGAACAGCGCCTCCGCGTCGCCGGCGGTATCGAACCAGGCACCCGAATGGTCCGGGTCACCGAAGTGCTTCTGGGCCAGCTCCAGAATCGGTAGCGCCGCCTGCAACCAGCGGTCCTCGCCGGTGACCTGGTGCAGGGCGAGCAGACCCTCGATCAGCCAGGCGTGATCAGCCAGCACCCCGACGGCCTGGCCCACCACGCCGCCTCGGGAACTGCGCCGCAACCGCCCATTGACCATATGCGTGCCCAGCATGAGCTCCGCCGCTGCCGCCGCCGCTGAAATCCACTCTGGATGACCGAACACGCCGCCGGCCTCAGCCAGTGTGGTGATCGCCATCCCGTTCCACTCGGTGACCACCTTGTCGTCCCGACCGGGCTGCGGGCGGGCGGCCCGGGCAGCCAGCAGCGCGGTGCGTACCCGCTCCCAGCGCTCGACGTCCTCGGGCTCAGCCGGCAGCTGCAACACCGACGCACCATGCTCGAAAGTGCCTGTCTTGGTCACCACCAGCAGCTCTGCCGCCCACTGCCCGTCATCTGACCCGAGTACCTCGATGAGCTGCTCCGGCGTCCACACGTAGGTGGCGCCCTCCACACCTGCGGTATCGGCGTCCAGCGACGCCGCGAAACCACCTTCTGCGGTGCCCAACCCGTCGAGGAGGAAGGTCGCTGTCTGCTCGGCCACCCGTCGGGCACTCGCCGATCCGGTCAGCCGGGCCAGGTGGGTGTAGGCACGCAGCAGCAGGGCGTTGTCGTAGAGCATCTTCTCGAAATGCGGTACCACCCACGCGGCGTCGACACAGTAGCGCGCGAACCCACCGGCAAGCTGGTCATACATCCCGCCGCGGGCCATCGCCTCACAGGTGCGCTGGGCCATCGACAAGGCACGATTGGAGCCGGTCCGTTCGTGGTGCCGGAGCAAGAACTCCATCAGCATCGACGGTGGGAACTTGGGTGCACCACCGAACCCGCTGTGCTGGTAGTCGAACTCTGCAGCCAGCTTTTCGACCGCGGTGGTCAGCACCTGATCGTCGACTGTGGACTCAGCCAACGGCATGGCCCGTTCGGCGAGCTGCTTGGCGATGCGCCTGGCCGCATCCCGGACCGCGTCACCCCGCTTGGCCCAGGCCTCGCGCACGGCGATGAGCAGCTCGGGGAATCCGGGCATGCCGTGCCGAGGAGACGGCGGGAAGTAGGTGCCACAGTGGAACGGCTCACCAGTGGGCGTCAGGAAGCAGGTCATCGGCCAGCCACCCTGCCCGGTGATGGCTTGGGTCGCCTCCATGTAGACGGCGTCGACGTCGGGGCGTTCTTCCCGGTCGACCTTGATGTTGACGAAGTTGGCGTTCATCACCGCTGCGATGTCCGGATTCTCGAAGGACTCATGTGCCATCACGTGGCACCAGTGGCAGGCGGCGTAGCCGATGGACAGCAGTACGGGGACGCGCCGCCGGGCCGCCTCGGCGAACGCCTCCTCGCACCACGGCCACCAGTCGACCGGATTGGTGGCATGTTGCAGTAGGTACGGGCTGGTGGAGCTCGCGAGCCGGTTCGCCATGTGGGTATCCTCCCTGGCCCGCCAGCAGCGCGGAACCGTTACTCCTTATGAGGTGGAGTACCGGGATCGTTGTCGAAAGACTTCGGGACCCGGCGCAGGTGCTTGTTCATCGAACGCACCAGCAGCGCCACGGCCAGGAAGAATAGCAGCAGCACCACTAGCCCTAGCGGCGCGGCCTTGCCGAAATCTTCGCCCTGCCCACCTGGGTCGGGCCCCGGCGTGGGTGGCGGCACGAGCACTTCGAATCCGGTCACGACCGAGAAATCTGGCGGCAACAGCAATTGCGTCATATGTGCACCCGCTCCCGTACCCCGGAGAACAGGTCGTCCTCAGGCAGCGTGGTGTCGACCAGACTACGGGCCAGCTCGTACTCCTCGGTCGGCCACAGCTCAGCCAGCACCGCATGCGACACCGCAAACCACCGGCTCGCCGGGTCGATCTGGGTCGCGTGCGCGCGCAGCGCATCGTCGCGCACCGGGAAGTATTCAGCGCACTGCACCTGGGTGGTGACCCGCTCCATAATGTCGGGAAGCGATGGGTCCCACTTCGCCAGCCACTCGCCGTACGGCGATTCCTCGCCGGCCGCGAGCAGCGCGTCATGCATCAGCTGCATCCGCTTGCGGGAGAAGCCGTGGCTGTAATAGAGCTTCAACGGCTGCCACGGCACTCCGGCGTCAGGGAACCGCTCCGGGTCGCCTGCAGCGTCGAACGCAGCGACCGACACCTCGTGACAACGGATGTGGTCAGGGTGCGGATAACCGCCCTTCTCGTCGTAGGTCACCACCACGTGCGGCCGGAACTCGCGGAACACCCGGACCAGATCCCGGGTCGAAGCCTCCAGCGGCACCGCCGCGAAGCATCCGTCGGGCAGCGGCGGCTTCGGATCGCCCTCGGGCAGCCCTGAGTCGACATAACCCAGCCACCGGTGCTGCACTCCCAGAATCTGCGCTGCCCGGGCCATCTCCTGGCGGCGGACTGCACTCATCTGCGCCGGATGCGCTGCCAGGTCGGCCGGCTCGAACGACGGGTTGAGTATGCTGCCGCGCTCTCCGCCGGTACAGCTGACCACCATCACCTCGTGACCCTCGGCGACGTATCGGGCCATCGTTGCGGCGCCCTTGCTCGACTCGTCATCGGGATGCGCGTGCACCGCCACCATTCGCAGCTGCTCAGCCATGGACGCCTGCTCATCCCTCCTCCACCGCCGGGTGGGCGGGCTGCCCAAGCGGTGGGACCATTCGAACCATTGTTCCTGCCGGACCCACAGGGTCATCCGGTGGGCCGTCGGAGTAGGTACCGCGTGGTACCCATCGGGGAGGTACAACACCGTGACCGCTGGCCAGCTTCCCGAAGGTCGCTACGGACCGCGGGTCGGGAGCCGCCGCCGTTGGGCGGTGCCGGTAGGACTGTTACTCGCGGTGCTGGCCGGCCTGGCGATCGCGGTGATCGGTTACCGCAACCTTGGCACCACGCCGATCCGGACCGAGACGCTGGGTTTCACCCTGCTGACCGGCAACGCCGTGCAGCTTCGGCTGACCGTGACCCGCGACGATCCCACCCGACCGGCGGTGTGCATCGTCCGAGCCCGTTCGCGAGACGGCGAGGAGACTGGTCGCAAGGAGATCTACGTGCCCCCCGCCGCCGGTCCGATCGCGCTGACCACCGTGGTGCATACCTCTCGGCCACCGGTCACCGCAGAGGTCTACGGGTGCTCGTTCCAGGTGCCCGGCTACCTCAATCCGCCTCCGAAGTCCTGACTTGAGAACCCGCTGAGCAGGCACGATTCGCATCCCGTCACCCATAAGGCTGAGGCCAAACCGGACACGTCGTGTTACCGTGGAAGGCGCGCACGGCCCCGGGGCAGGGCCGTGTTTTTCCGTTCCGGCCGCTGGCTGCATGCCAGCGGTTCGGTTCGGTCCGCCCCGCGGTAGCGGACGTCGGATCAGGAGGAGTAGTGATGACTGTGAGCGATACCCAGGTAGCCTGGCTGACCCAGGAAGCCTATGACCGGCTCAAGCATGAGCTCGACGAGTTGGTTGCGAACCGCCCAGTCATTGCCGCAAAGATCAACGACGCTCGCGAGGAGGGCGATCTCAAGGAGAACGGCGGTTACCACGCCGCCCGGGAAGAGCAGGCCCAGCTGGAGGCTCGGATCCGCCAGCTGCAGGAGCTGCTTCGGGTGGCCAAAGTCGGCGAGGCCCCGGCCGAGTCCGGGATCGCTGCGCCTGGGATGGTCGTCACGGTTCGCTATCAAGATGACGACGAGATCGAGACCTTCCTACTCGGCTCACTAGAGGAAGTCGCGGCCGGAGACCTGGAGGTCTACTCACCCAACTCTCCGCTGGGTAAGGCGATCATCGGCGCGCATGAGGGCGAAGACCGGCACTACGAGCTGCCCAACGGCGGTTTGATGACCGTCGCTGTCGTCAAGGCGGAACCCTTCCGGCGCTGAGCGCCCTAAACCGAGCTCAGCGCGTCACCTGGTAGCCGGCAGCGTCCAGATCGGCGACCAGCTCCGCGCAGTGCTGCGTGCCCCGGGTCTCGAGGCTCAGCGCGACTACCGCATCGCCGACCGCGAGGCTGCCGGCGATGCGGGAATGCGCGACGTCGACGACGTTGGCGCCGGATTCACCGATCCGAGCCAACAATCTGGCGAGCTCTCCTGGCCGGTCGGGCACCGTCACCCGCAGAGCGAGGAATCGCCCGCCCGCGCTCAGGCCGTGCCGAATGAGGTGCATCAGCAGCAGCGGGTCGACATTGCCTCCGGACAGCACAGCGCAGACTGGTCCGGGAAAACGCACGGACGGTTGCAGCAGCGCTGCGACGGCAGCGGCACCAGCCGGCTCGACGAGCATTTTGGTCCGCTCCAGGCACAACAGGACCGCCTGGGACAGCGCCTCCTCTCCCACCGTCAGCACCTCGTCGACCAAGGCGGACACCTGGGCGAAGCTCACCGGACCCACTTCGGAGACCGCGATGCCGTCGGCCATCGTGTGCTGGCGCCGCAGCCGCACCGGCGTCCCAGCAGCCAGCGAGGGTGGCCAGACCGCGGCTCCCTCGGCTTGCACACCGATCACTTTGACGTCCGGCTTCACGCCCTTGACAGCGGCGGCGATCCCGCCGACCAGCCCGCCTCCGCCGGTGGGCACCAGTACGGTTGCGACGTCGGGCAGCTGCTCGAGCAGTTCCAGGCCTACCGTGCCCTGGCCGGCGATCACGTCGGGATGGTCGAACGGGTGGATGAACACCGTCCCGGTGTCGTGCGCGAAGGCCCGCGCGGCTGCCAGCGATTCTTCGACGACGTCGCCGACGAGGTGCACCTGCGCACCGTATCCCCGGGTCGCGGCCACCTTCGGCAGTGCGGCGGTCACCGGCATGTAGACCGTTGCGGTGGCGCCCAGCATCGCTGCTGCCAACGCCACACCCTGCCCGTGGTTGCCCGCACTGGCAGCGACCACGCCCCGGGCCCGCTCGGCGGCGGACAGCGCGTGGATCCGGACGTAGGCACCCCGGATCTTGAATGATCCGGTGCGCTGCAGGTTCTCGCATTTGAAATGGACCGGTACCGCGCAGCGCTGCTCGAGCACCGCGCAGTGCTGCACCGGCGTGCGCCGGACGACACCGTGCAGAGTCTCTCGCGCGACTCTGATCTTCTCGAGGCCGACCAACTCCATAGTTGAAGATCCTGCCAGCCGGGGCGGCCCGGATCGGCAACGGCGTGACAGCTGCGCAGGCGACACGACGCCGGGGTAAGGTCGAGAGCAAATCTTGGGAGGTGGGATGGCCCGCCGCTGGATGCCGGTCGTGGCTACTGTTGGAGTCGCCGGGCTGCTTGCCGCCGCCGCCGTCTTCACAGCCGACCGGGCGGGCTGCGCCGAGCCGGGCAGCTACGTGCCGGTGCCCGGTGGCGTACAACTCATCGGCGGATGCCTCAACAACTCCGATTTACCCGTAGCGCCCCCGCCCCGCAACGAACCCCCACATAGCCTCCTAGGCGACTAGGCGAGGCGCTACCCGAGTGCGGTGAGGATGTCGTCGAGGAGGTCTTCGGCGTCTTCGATGCCCACGGACAGGCGGATCAGGTTGGCAGGTACTTCCAGCTGGGTTCCGGCGGTGGAAGCGTGCGTCATCCGTCCGGGGTGCTCGATGAGCGACTCCACCCCCCCTAGCGACTCGGCCAGGGTGAACACCCGGGTGCGGGCGCAGACAGCCAACGCCGCTGAAGCACCACCTTCGACGCTGAATGAGACGATCCCACCGAACCGGCGCATCTGCTTGGCGGCGATCTCGTGGCCACGGTGGGTGGCCAGACCGGGATAGCGCACACTGGTGACGGCCTGGTGCGCCTGCAGCGCCGCGACTACCCGCTCGGCGTTGTCGCAGTGGCGCTCCATCCGCACCGCCAGGGTCTTGATTCCCCGCAGGGTCAGCCAGGCGTCGAACGGCCCGGGCACCGCGCCGGCACCGTTTTGCAGGAAGGCCACCTGCTCGTCCAACTCGGAGTCATCCGTGATCAGCGCGCCGCCGATGACGTCGGAATGTCCGCCGAGGTACTTGGTGGTCGAGTGCAGCACCACATCCGCGCCGAGCGTCAGTGGCGTCTGCAGATAGGGCGTGGCGAATGTGTTGTCCACCACCAGCCGGGCATCCGAATCGTGCGCGACGGCGGCCAGCGCCGCAATGTCAGCGATGTTGAGCAGCGGATTGGTCGGCGTTTCGCACCACACCAACCGGGTGTTCGGACGCATCGCGGCCCGCACGGCGTCGAGATCGGACTGCCCGACGGCGGTGTGCTCGATCCCCCAGTGCCGGAATACTTTGTCTATCAGGCGAAACGTGCCGCCGTAGGCGTCGTCGGGGATGACGATGTGGTCACCCGGGCGGCAGGTCGCCCGCAGCAGCACGTCAGTCGCTGCCATGCCGGACGCGAAGGCGCGCCCGTGCAGGCCTACCTCCAACGCCGCCAGGCAGGTTTCCAATGCGGTGCGGGTGGGATTGGCGGTGCGGGCGTACTCGTACCCCTCGCGTAGCCCACCGACGCCATCCTGGACGAAGGTGGAGCTGCTGTGAATCGGCACGATCACCGATCCGGTATGAGGGTCCGGGTCTTGACCAGCATGGATAGCACGGGTGGCGAAGCCTGTCACCTCGCCAGCCTACGGTGTTGTGCTGCCGGTGCGATCTTCGGTTGCCGCGGCCGCCACGGTCGGCGAAGCAACCCGGATCACCACTGTGTTGGAGATCTTGTCCGCGAAAGTCTGGCGTTTGACGTCCCACAGCGGCCACAGGTACCCGATGCCGAACTCCACACCGTGGCAGATCTGGCGCGCCATGGCGCTGCCGAACCCGACCGGCTGACCGGTCTCGATCGTGACCAGCTTCGTGTGCGCCAGCCGGCGGCCGAGGCTCTGCCCAGTGGTGCCCTGCAGATAGCCCGAGTTCCAGATCCCGAAACTCAGCAGTCCCAGGTAACCAACTGCGCCAAGTATCAGGGGCCACGTCGGGCTGCCGAGCACTACACCAACGGAGATCAAGAGGTTCAGCACGATCACTGGAGCCACGTAGTCGATCAAGCAACTGATCACTCTGGCGCCGAAACCCGCCAGCGGTTGCGCCATGCCAACGGCCGGCAACCTGCTGCCGGTCTGCTCGGCGGGATCGGCCTGGCGTACCTGGGTTGGCGCCACCGGTTCTGGGTATCGCACCGGTTCAGTCAATTGACGAGAATGTGGTATTCGCCCGAACCGCGGCGGCGGTACTGATTGCACGAGTCGCCCGAATTGTGGCGGCGCTGGCGGCTGCGGCGGCTGACCATGTAACGGCGGCCAAGTCATTGGTATCGACGGATGCGCCGGCAGCGCAACCGATGCGGGCTGGTCGTCGGCCGGCTGAGTGGACTGGGAAGTCGACTGGGCTGCTGGCTGGGAAGTCGTCATGTGTCTTTACCCCCCTCGTTTCGACAGCCTGGCGCACGCGCGCGCGGTCACGTTAGCGGATCCGCTCCGGCGCCTGTCACCGCCCGGCCAGAAACCCCAGTACATCTTGACGAGTCACCACGCCGGCCGGTTTGCCGTCGATCAAAACCATGGCGCCGTCGGCGTTGGCCAATGCCCGCATCAAGGATCCGATCGGCTCTCCCGCCCCGATCGTCGGAAGTGGTGTTGCCATGTGCGCCTCGATCCGGTCGGCGAGTTGCGCATCACCGGCGAACAGCGCCTGCAGCAGGGTGCGCTCACTGACCGCGCCGATCACCTCGGCCGCCATTACCGGCGGCTCGGCGGCCACCACAGGCAGCTGCGAGACGCCGAACTCGCGCAGAATCATCACCGCCTCGGCAACCGTTTCGTTCGGATGGGTGTGCACCAGCTTGGGCAAGGCGCCGTCCTTGCCGACCAGCACATCGGCGACCGTCGCACCGGAGGAGTCCGGGGGTAGGAAACCGTAGGTGGCCATCCAGCTGTCGTTGAAAACCTTGCCCAGATAACCGCGCCCGCCATCGGGCAGCAACACCACCACCACTGAGTCGGGATCGGCCCGGGCCGCCACCCGCAGGGCGCCCACCACGGCCATTCCGCAGGATCCGCCCAGCAGCAATCCCTCCTCGCGGGCCAGCCGCCGGGTCATGGTGAAGGAGTCGGCGTCGGAGACCGGGATGACCTCATCGCAGATGTCGCGGTCATAACAGCGGGGCCAGAAGTCCTCCCCGACACCTTCCACCAGGTAGGGACGACCGCTGCCGCCCGAGTACACCGAACCCTCCGGATCGATACCGACCACCCGCACCTGGCCGTCGCTGACCTCTTTGAGGTACCGCCCGGTTCCGGAGATCGTCCCGCCGGTGCCGATGCCAGTCACGAAGTGGGTGATCCGCCCCTCGGTTTGCGACCAGAGTTCCGGACCGGTGCTGTGGTAATGACTCGCCGGGTTCTCCGGGTTGGAGTACTGGTCGGGCTTCCAGGCGCCGTCGATCTCCCTGGCCAACCGGTCGGACACCGAGTAGTAGGAGTCGGGGTGAGCGGCAGGCACAGCGGTGGGGCACACCACCACCTCGGCACCGTAGGCCTTGAGCACGTCGAGCTTGTCCTGGCCGACCTTGTCGGGGCAGACGAACACGCAGCGGTACCCCTTGCGTTGGGCGACCAGTGCCAGCCCGACACCGGTGTTGCCTGAGGTCGGCTCCACGATCGTGCCCCCCGGTCGCAGCGCACCGGATCGTTCCGCCGCTTCCACCATCCGCAGCGCGATCCGATCCTTCACGCTGCCGCCGGGGTTGAAGTACTCGACCTTCGCCAGGACCAGCGGTGCGACCCCCCGGGCCACCGCGTTCAGCCGTACCAGCGGGGTATTGCCGACCAGATCGATGATGTGCTCGGCGTACTGCACCGGGTTCTCCTGGCGGGTTAGGCGGATATCGCTCGTGCGCGCGCGCTCCTGAGATTCAGGGCGTATATCAAGAGTATGGGGGTCACTCTGCGCAGCCCGGCGTCGAGGAGGTCGTCAGCGATGCGACATTTGTTTCGGACGGTGGCCGTCGTGGCAGGCGCTACCGGCGCCACGCTCGGTGCGGCCTACGGAATGCTCACCGAGCAGGGCCGGCGGGCCCGCCGCCACATCGTGATCCCGGGCTGGTTGCCTTTCCGGGCAGACGGGGTGTACCTCCCGGACCGGACCGGTCCGCATGCCCCGGCAGATCCTGATATCACCATGCTCGCCTCGGCGGGAGGACACTCCCCGGTGCTGCGATTGGCGATGCTGGGTGACTCGTTGGCGGCCGGCCTGGGCGTAGACGCGCCCGAGCAGCTTCCCGGCGTAGTGCTGGCCCGGGGGCTAGCCAACGACTCTGGTCGACCGGTCCAGCTGGACACCCTGGCGATCTGCGGCTGCACCAGCCGTCGGCTGGCCGGACAGGTCGACGCCGCACTGATCGACCCGCCGCACGCAGCCCTGGTCATGATCGGGGCCAACGATGTGACCCGGCGGATTTCGCCATGGGAATCTGCCCGGCTGCTCGGCGAGGCGGTATCGAGATTGCGAGCCGCGGGTGCCACGGTGATCGCCGGGACGTGCCCGGATCTCGGCACCATCCGGCAGATTCCGCAGCCGTTGCGAGCCATTGCCCACACGTCCAGCTGGGCACTGGCCCGCTTGCAGCACGACGCGATATCTGCGGCCGGCGGCCTGCCGGTCTCGCTAGCCCAACTGCTCGCTCGCGACTTCCGCACCCAGCCCGACATCCTGTTCGGCCGGGACCACTTCCATCCCTCGGCCGCCGGCTACGAAACTGCGTGCTCGATGTTGTTGCCGACGCTGTGCTCGGCGCTGCGCGATGGCGGCGTTGACGACTGGGCTGCTAGTCGTTTTGGAAATACGACAGCAGCCGCAGGATCTCCAGGTACAACCACACCAGGGTCACCGTAAGCCCGAAGGCGATGTACCACGCGGTCCGCTCCGGCGCGCCGGCCCGGATCGCCTCGTCGGCAGCGTCGAAGTCGAGCAGCAGACTGAATGCCGCAATACCGATGACGACGAGGCTGAA